>JBEBUE010000067.1:0-9837 GCA_040393485.1 Herminiimonas sp. | reverse complement strand
ATAAAAAATGCCGCTCATTCAAAAACCTGAGCGGCATTTTTAAAAGCAAAGAATCGCTTAGCGTTCAGCCACCGAATCCGCCACACACAAAGCCGTCATATTCACGATACGACGCACCGTAGCTGACGGTGTGAGGATATGCACCGGCTTCTCGCAACCCAGCAAGATAGGACCAATCGCCACACCGTTGCCGACAGTCGTCTTCAACAGGTTGTAGGTGATATTGGCCGCATCGATGTTAGGCAGGATCAACAGGTTTGCATCACCTTTCAGTGTCGAATCCGGCATCGCTGTTTTCAGCTGTGACGAGTTCAATGCGAGGTCGCCATGCATCTCGCCATCGATTTCCAGGTCAGGTGCGCGTTCGCGTACCAGTTGCAAGGTTTTGCGCATTTTTTGCGCCGACTCGCTGTTGCTGGAACCGAAGTTCGAGTGCGACAACAGCGCGGCACGTGGTGCCAGGCCGAAGCGACGCATTTCTTCTGCTGCCAAAATAGTGATTTCTGCCAGCTCTTCCGCAGTCGGGTTTTCATTGACGTGCGTGTCTACGATAAACAATTGGCGATCCGATAGGATCAGGCAATTCATCGCGGCATAGACATTCACGCCAGCACGCTTGCCCAGTACTTGATCCACATAGTGCAAGTGCAGGTCATTGGTACCGAAGGTGCCGCAGATCATGCCGTCCGCATATTTCTTGTGGATAGCCATCGCGCCGATCAGGGTGTGACGACGACGCATTTCCAGCTTCGCGTACTGCTCAGTCACACCTTTGCGCATGGTCATCGCCAGGTAGGTTTGCCAGAAATCGCGATAGCGATCATCGTGCTCCGGATTGATGATGGTGAAGTCGACGTCCGGTTTGATACGCAAACCAAAGCGTTCGATACGTTGCGCCAGCACTGCCGGACGACCGATCAGGATAGGACGCGCCAGTTTTTCATCGACGACGACCTGTACCGCACGCAATACGCGCTCTTCTTCCGCTTCCGCATACACGATGCGTTTCAGCTCCGGCGGTGTCGCCTTCGCAATCTGGAAGATAGGTTTCATGAAGGTGCCACTGCGATACACGAATTGCTGCAAGCGATCCGCGTAGGCTTCCATATCGGTGATAGGACGCGCTGCCACACCACACTCTTCCGCTGCCTTCGCAACCGCCATCGCGATCTTGATCATCAGGCGCGGATCGAAAGGCATAGGAATGATGTAATCCGGACCGAAGCTCAGATTGTGGATACCGTATGTGGTGGCCACGATGTCCGATTGCTCGGCTTGCGCCAGTTGTGCAATCGCGTGCACTGCTGCGATTTCCATTTCACGTGTAATCGTGGTGGCACCGCAATCCAGCGCGCCGCGGAAAATGTAGGGGAAGCACAGGACGTTGTTAACCTGGTTCGGGAAGTCGGAACGACCGGTTGCGATGACAGCGTCATCACGTACTGCACGGATTTCATCCGGCAAGATTTCCGGCGTCGGGTTCGCCAGCGCCAAGATGACAGGACGTTTGGCCATCGCCGCAACCATCGCCGGTTTCAATACGCCGCCAGCCGAGAGGCCGAGGAAGATGTCCGCATCAACGATAACTTCGCCCAGGGTACGGGCATCGGTTTTTTGTGCGAATTTTTCTTTGTCCGGGTCCATCAGCTCGACGCGACCTTGGTACACGACGCCAGCCAGATCGGTGACGAAAATGTGTTCGCGCGGGAAGCCGAGATCTACCATCAGATCCAGGCAAGCCAGTGCTGCGGCGCCTGCGCCGGAGACCACCAGTTTCGCTTTCTTCACATCCTTGCCGACCACTTTCAGGCCGTTCAGTATGGCCGCAGCCACAATGATCGCGGTACCGTGCTGATCATCATGGAAGACCGGAATCTTCATGCGCTCGCGCAGTGTGCGTTCGATGTAGAAGCATTCAGGTGCTTTGATATCTTCGAGGTTGATACCACCGAAGGTCGGCTCTAGCGATGCGATGATGTCGCACAGCTTGTCCGGATCGGTTTCATTGATTTCGATATCGAAGACGTCGATACCGGCAAATTTCTTGAACAGTACGCCCTTGCCTTCCATCACCGGCTTGGCCGCTGCAGGTCCGATATTGCCCAGGCCCAGTACAGCGGTACCGTTGGTAATAACGGCAACCAGATTGCCGCGCGCAGTGTAGCGATAAGAGTCGGCCGGATTAGCGGCGATTTCTTCGCAAGCGACTGCCACACCCGGCGTGTAGGCCAGTGCCAGATCGCGCTGATTTGTTACTTGTTTGGTGGGAGTGACGCTGATTTTTCCGGGGGTCGGAAACTCGTGATACTCGAGTGCGGCTTGACGTAACTGCAGGCGGAGTTCTTCTTTTTTATCGGTATTCGAATCCATAATCTTAGCTGCCATCCTTTATTTTAAGCACATGGAAGCATTTCATTCTAGCAGAGCCGTGACGCAGTATTTTTGTTTTTATAAGGGTTTCTACGGAGCCTTGTCGATCAGAAAGAAGAATGCAAATAAGCACGTTTTGACAAATTTTATTGGAAAATATCAACTTTTAGATGATCTTCAAAAATACCAAATATAAGCAATAAGTACTCAATCAGAAGTGAATAATAATGCCCCCTGAATTACTGCAAATTAAATGCAGCTTTAAAATCGGCTTTTGAGTAAACTGACTGGCAGTAGATAGCATTTGCAATATCGAGTACTGTCACGCATCACATTTGCAGCATATTTTTTATACAGAAGGATGAATATGAAACCGATCATCATTATCGGAGCAGGACTGGCTGGTTACACCGTTGCACGCGAATTCCGCAAACTGGATAAAACCACCCCTTTAATCATGATCACTGCAGATAGTGGCGGCTTTTACTCCAAACCTATGCTGTCGAATGCGTTTGCACACGGCAAGCAAGCAGAACAAATGATTACGCACAGCGCGACGCAAATGGCCGAGCAGCAGAATATGACCATCCAGGCAAACACCCGGGTCACTGCTATCGATACCGCAGCAAAGACCGTTACCACCGATGCCGGCGTCTTTGAATATGACAAACTGGTACTGGCAAACGGTGCTCAGGCCATACATCTGGGCCTCAAAGGTGAAGCTGCCGACCAGGTACTGTCGGTCAATCACGTCGATGACTATGCAAAGTTCCGTGCACATATCAACTCACCCAAGAATGCGCAGCCAGTACGCGTCACCATCCTCGGTGCCGGCCTGATCGGCTGCGAGTTTGCTGACGACCTGGCAGGCGCGGGTCATAGGGTGACGCTGGTGGATCCTAGTTCACGTCCGTTGGCAGCACTCGCGGCACCAGCCTTGTCAGCCAAACTGCAAACCGCATTGAACGCACGCGGTGTTAATTTCCACTTGAATACAGTGGCGGAAAGCGTCGCGCATGGTGACAACGAATTATGTGTAACCCTGGCTGACGGCAACACCGTAGCAGCCGACGTCGTGCTTTCCGCAGTCGGCTTGCGCCCTGACCTGCATTTGGCCCATGCAGCCCAACTCAGGACCAATCGCGGCATCATCATCGATACCTTTGGTCAGACCAGCGCAGCAGATGTCTATGCGCTCGGCGATTGCGCCGAATACACTTCGTTGACGGATGGCAGCACGCATACGCTGCCTTACATCACACCGATCATGACTGCAGGCCGCGCGATCGCCAAAACGCTGACCGGTGAAAAAACCGTGATCGACCTGAAACCGTCACCAGTTCTGATCAAGACACCAAGCTACCCGCTGGCACTGATCCCACCGGCACCGCATATCGTTGCGAGCGGAAGCTGGCAGGATGAAACCACGGAAACCGGCCGTTGCATCAGCCGCTTCTACGACGCCAACGGCGTACTCGCTGGTTTTGGCGTATCGCCGCATGACAATGCGATCCGGCAAGAACTGCTGGCTGGCCTGGGTCACCCAGCCAGCTCTCCGGCTACCGCCAGCTAAGCACAGCGGCTACAGGCCGGAGCACATAAAAGCGCAGCTTGCCGTGACCGGAAGCTGCGCTTTTTATTGAACTCATTTCATAAATACCCGTGAGATGCGTTTTAGTTACTGCAAATCAAATGCACTCCCATGCGAAGAGCGGCACCGCATTCTGTACAATTACAGCATGTTGTCCGAATTCGATCTTATTGCGCGCTACTTCGTGCGCCCTGGCCACCCCAAAAACCGAGCTACGCTGGGCATAGGGGATGATTGCGCTTTGCTGGCGCAGCAAGACGGCATGCAAATGGCCATCTCTTCCGACATGCTGGTGGAAGGACGTCATTTCTTTGTCGGTGCCGATCCGCGCAAGCTGGGTCATAAATCACTGGCGGTGAATCTGTCCGATCTGGCCGCGATGGGGGCTGATCCGACTGCCTTCACACTCGCATTCTCCCTGCCGAGCGCAGAAGAAAAATGGCTGGCTGAATTCTCAGGTGGCCTGTTTGAACTCGCCGATGCACACGGCTGTGAACTGATCGGTGGCGATACCACCAAAGGCCCGTTGAATATATGCATTACCGTATTTGGCAAAACACCGACTGGTGAAGCCTTGCGCCGTGACACGGCACAGATAGGCGACGATATCTGGGTCTCCGGCTCACTCGGCGATGCACGCCTCGCACTCGGCGCGTTGTACAAGGAGTACGAACTGGACGCGAAAGTCCTGGCCAAAGCTGAAGTCCGCCTGCATACACCGCAACCGCGTGTGGCGCTCGGCCTAGCGTTGCGCGGCATCGCGCATTCGGCACTGGATGTCTCCGACGGCCTGATTGGTGACCTTGGTCATATCCTGAAGAAATCCGGCGTTGGTGCCACCCTGCACGTCGATGCGTTACCAGCAAGTCCCATGCTGCAAAAACAAACCCAGGACATGCGACGCCGCTTTACGCTGGCAGGCGGTGACGACTATGAATTGTGCTTCACTGCACCTGTCTCCAAACGCGAAACCGTATTAGGTGCTGCGCTGGCCGCCGATACAGTTGTCACACGCATAGGCAGCATCGACGCTGCTTCTGGCTTGCGCCTGCTGGATCAGGCTGGTCGACCGCTGGATCTCAACATCACATCCTTCGACCACTTCGCTTCCCCATGAACGCAACCGAATCCGGCACCGCAAACAAACCCGTCAAATCCAATTCCAGCTTCATGCTGGCGCATCCGGCCCACATCATCGCGCAAGGCTTCGGCAGCGGCTTGTCGAAAGTCATGCCAGGTACCTTCGGCACTTTGTTTGGCTGGCTCTCATTCAATGTATTAAGCGCACGCTGGCCGCTTTTCTTTACACCAGCCAACTGGTTGCTGGTGATCCTCGGCGGCTTTTTACTTGGCGTCTGGGCTTGCGCCAAAACCGGCCGCGATCTCGGCGTATCCGATCACGGCAGCATGGTGTGGGATGAAGTCATCGCCTTCTGGCTGGTGCTGCTCTTCATTACGCCTGCCAGCTTGTGGATGCAGTTTTACGCTTTCCTCTGCTTCCGTTTCTTTGACATGGTGAAACCACCGCCTATCGCTTATTTCGACCGCCGTTTCAAAGGCGGTTTCGGCGTCATGTTCGATGACATCGTCGCAGCGTTTTTTACGCTGCTGGTGTTCGCAATCTGGCGCTCTTTCTGAGACAGGAACTGGCATGCAAAACCTGATAGAACTGGCGACCCTGGTCGGGCAAGGTTTGAAAGAACGTGGTCTGATGCTAGCCACTGCTGAGTCATGCACGGGCGGCGGCGTGGCACAGGCAATTACTGAAATTGCCGGTTCATCGGAATGGTTTGAATGCGGCTTCGTGACTTATTCGAACGAAGCCAAGATCGCCATGTTGAAGGTGCCGGAAGAAGTGCTGGCACGTCATGGCGCGGTCAGCAATGAAACAGCACAGGCGATGGCACAGGGGGCGATTGCCAATAGCCGCGCCACAGTCGCGCTCTCCACTACCGGCATCGCCGGACCGGGTGGCGGCGTTCCCGGCAAGCCGGTCGGCCTGGTTTGCTTCGGCTGGGCATGCGGCGAAGACGTCCACGTCGATCACATGCTATTCAGTGGTGATCGCCACGCCGTACGCGAGCAAAGCGTCGAACATGCCTTACAGGGCTTGCTCGACTTCCTTGCGACAAATACCGCTAAGTAAGAATTTAAGCAAAAAACTTAAGCGCAATAACGATTGATGGCGTCACGCGTATCCAGCGCAACCTGACGTGCTGCCTGTGCAAACGTTTCATCTGCTTTTGCATAAAGTATGGCGCGCGATGAGTTAATCATCATGCCCGTGCAATTTGCAGTACGTCCTGCCTCTACCGTCGCCTTGATATCACCGCCCTGCGCGCCGATGCCCGGAATCAGCAAAGGCATATCGCCGACCAGCGAGCGCACTTGCGCCAGCTCATTCGGGAAGGTTGCGCCGACTACCAGTGCACACTGGCCGTTGGTATTCCATTTATCCGCCACCAGATGGGCGACGTGCTGGTACAAGGGCTTGCCGTCTACATTCAGGAATTGCAAATCCGAACCACCCGCATTCGAGGTACGACACAACACAATCACACCGCGATCCGGACGCTCCAGGTAAGGCTGGACCGAATCAAATCCCATATATGGATTCACCGTCACCGCGTCCGCGCCATAGCGCTCAAAGGCTTCACGCGCATATTGTTCGGCAGTTGCACCGATATCGCCACGCTTGGCATCCAGCACGATAGGGATATGTGGGTAGCGTTCGCGCAGGTAGCTGCAGATCTCTTCCAGCTGGTCTTCTGCACGCAGCGCCGCAAAATAGGCGATTTGCGGCTTGAAGGCACAGGCGGTATCCGCCGTTGCATCGATGATTTCTTTGCAAAATGTCAGGATGGCATCTGGTTTTCCCTGCAAATGGGCCGGAAATTTGGCCAAATCGGGGTCCAAACCTATGCAAAGTTGGGTTTTCTGGCTTTGCCAGACGGCGGATAATTTTTCGATGAAGGTCACGGCAGTATCTTTCTGTTTCAAACAATCCGTATTGTAACGCGCCATGTTATCGTGCCGGCATGACATCGCTTTCCCGTAAAGACTGGCTGTTGCTGGTTCTTCTGACCGTATGCTGGGGCATAAACTGGCCCATCATGAAAATCGGCGTGCAGTTTTTCCCACCCATTGCCTTTCGCTCACTATGCATGCTGGGTTCCATCCCCATCCTCTGGCTGGCAGTGCGTTCACAGGGTATTTCCCTGAAGATTCCGCGCGCTGACCTGGGAACCATTTTCAAGCTGACCATCCCTAATGTGGTCATATGGAATGTCTGCATCATCGTCGGCGTCAAACTGCTGTCGTCCGGTCGTGCCGCCATCCTTGGTTACACCATGCCGATCTGGGCGGTGCTGTGCGGCCTGATCTTTTTCCGCGACAACATTACCCGTGCCGGCTGGTGTGGCATCGCGCTGGCATTGAGCGGCGCGCTATTATTACTATCCAGCGAATTTGTGAATATCACCGGACAACCGATGGGCAGCATACTGGCACTGATTGCCGCCGCCTCCTGGGGTTTTGGCACGGTATTGATGAAGCGCACGCGCCTGGGCATTGCGTCCATCGCGCTGACCTTCTGGATGATTTTACTGGGAGCGCTTTGTCTGGCAGTCATTTCCGCCGTGTTTGAATACGATGCATGGCGCATGCCCGACCTGCGCGAATTCCTGGCGATTGCGTATAACGCAGTACTGGTATTCGGTTTTGGCCAGGTAGTCTGGTTCTCGCTGGCGCGCAGCTTGCCACCGATTGCATCCAGCCTGTCGGTGATGCTGATCCCGGTGCTGGGCGTGTTTTCCGGCATGTGGGTCTTGCAGGAAACGCCGCACTGGCAAGATTATGCCGCCATGTTGCTAATACTATCTGCCATGAGCACTGTACTATTGAAACCACGCAGCAAGACCATCACATAAGCAGGCAACAAACACTACCAAACGCATTTTTGTACGCTATTCAAGGAGGAATGAAATGACCAAATTATTCAAATGGATCTCGATCGCACTACTGGCCTCTACTCTGAGCGCTTGCGGCTATAACGACTTCCAGAGCAAAGACGAGTCCGTCAAGGCGGCCTGGGGTGAGGTCGTCAACCAATACCAACGCCGCGCCGACCTGATTCCCAACCTGGTCAATACTGTAAAAGGCTATGCCTCGCATGAGCGCGAAACCCTTGAGGCCGTGACCAAAGCACGCGCTGCCGCGACCAGCTTCCAGATCACACCGGAAGTCCTCAACAATCCGGAAGCCTTCAGCAAATTCCAGCAAGTACAGGGCGAACTGTCGTCCGCGCTGTCACGTCTGATGGCGGTATCGGAAAACTATCCGCAATTGAAAGCCGATACGGCATTCCGCGACTTGCAATCGCAACTGGAAGGCACCGAGAACCGCATCACGGTGGCACGCCAGCGCTACATCGTCGCGGTACAGGATTACAACATCCTGGCGCGCAGCTTCCCGACCAACATCACGGCCAAAGTATTCGGCTATCCGGTCAAACCTTCATTCACGGTAGAGAATGAAAAGGCGATCTCCGCGCCACCAGCCGTGAATTTTGACAAGAAGTAAGACCTGACCGTCCATGAAAATCCTGCGCACCTTACTGGCCTGTACGCTCGCACTATTCTGCGTACTGGCCAGTGCCCAGAACCTGGTACCGGTACCACCGCTCAAGGAGCGCGTGACCGACCTGGCCGGCATGCTCAATGCCGAACAGCGTACGACGCTGGAAAATGTATTGGCGGAGTATGAAACGCGTACCGGCAACCAGATCGCTATCCTGCTGGTAAAAAGCACCGAGCCGGAAGGCATAGAGCAATACAGCATACGCGTCGCGGATGCCTGGAAACTGGGGCGCAAAGGCGTGGATGACGGCGTACTCTTGTTGGTCGCCAAGGATAATTCGGCCGCTTCCGGCCGCCTGCGTATCGAAACCGGACGCGGCGTACAAGGCGTACTCACCGATGCGCAATCCAAGCGCGTCTTGCAGGATGTGATTGCACCGCATTTCCGTCAGGGTGATTTCTACGGTGGCCTGGCGTCCGGCGTTTCTGTCATTACCAGTTTGCTAGATAAGGAAGTCTTCCCGGAACCTGCAAAACGCGGCCAGGCAACGACACAGGATGAAGCGTTCACCTGGGGGCCATTCATCTTCTTTGCCATCCTGATCATCATTATGATGATGCGCAGTCGTGGTGGTCGCGGTCCGGGCGCACATAGCAGCAATGGCGACTGGGGCAACTCCGCTGGCGTCATCCTCGGCACAGCTATCGGCAATGAACTGGGGCGTCGTTCCGGCGGTGGCTTCGGCGGTTTTGGTGGTGGTGGCGGAGGTTTCGGAGGCGGCGGCGGATTCTCTGGTGGCGGTGGCGGTTTTGATGGCGGTGGCGCCTCGGGGAACTGGTAATGAATAAATTTTCACGCGCACTGCGACACCTGAGCACAACCCGCTACAGCGGCAAAAAAGCCTTCCCCTGCGCAACGCTGACAGCGATCCAGAAAGCCATCGCAGCTGGTGAAGCGACACATCGTGCCGAGATACGCCTGATCGTCGAACCATCACTGGAGTTTTCGGCCATCCTGGCAGGCATCAGTTCCAGGCAACGCGCACATGAATTGTTTTCGCACTACCGCATCTGGGATACCGAAGAAAATTCGGGCATTCTGATTTATATCGACCTGGCAGATCATCAGGTGGAAATCGTGGCTGATCGCGGCATCTCACGCGTGCTTCCGCAGCATCACTGGCATGCTGTCTGTAAAACCATGACCAGCGGTTTTGCCAAAGGTGAATACCATGACAGCGTTATCACCGGGATACAGCAACTAAACGCGGCGCTAGCTGAACACTTCCCTGAAAGTGG
>JBEBUE010000066.1:0-9899 GCA_040393485.1 Herminiimonas sp. | reverse complement strand
CCGATAGGGACGCTGCGCGCGGCGGTTGCTTATCCTGCGAGCGAAAATACGTACCCCGATCTGGCGATCAAACACTATTTCGACTTGTGCAAACTGTCACACATGAAGAAATTCCTTGATCACAGTGACAACTGGAGCCAACGCTTGTCACCGGGTGAGCAACAGCGCCTCGCCTTTGTGCGTGCCTTGCTGACACGGCCTGATGCCTTGTTCCTGGACGAAGCCAGCAGTGCGCTGGATACAGAGACGGAAGAACTTGTTTATCAATTGATATTGCAAGAATTGCCAGAGGCCGTAATAGTCAGCGTCGCGCATCGCGAAAGTGTCGCGAAGTATCATAAAATGCGCTGGCAGTTTGTCGCGGATGGTACAGCGACGGTTGACGCTGACGATGAGAGTGAGCGCAGCCTTTATACGATACAACACATGAAGCCCGGCAAAGCATAAGCGGCCGGGATTTCCCATAGCAGGCGACAAGTACTTGCCACGCATCGCAAGATGATGGCTCTTGACCATATTCATATGAAATTACTTTCCACAATTGCTTTGCTATCCTTGCTCACTGCTTGTGCGCCACTACCCAAGAGCGGTGATTCCGCTGCCAGTACTCCTGAGGGGAAAATACTGCCGTTCTCGGTGAATGCAGCCAGTGGCTTGCCTGAGCGCTGGGAACCGATGATCATTAATCGCACCAAGAAGCTGACTGAATACAATCTGGTGGAGGATGACGGCAAGACCGTGCTGCACGCACGCGCCGTCGCTGCCGCATCCGGCCTGATGCAGAAAGTGGATATCGATCCCTTGCAGGAATCGCATTTGAGCTGGCGCTGGCGCATCAGCGGGCTGGTGCAGACAGCCAACAATTTTGATCGTGGCCTGGAAGATTCACCGGCGCGCATCATTCTCGGATTCGATGGCGATAAGGATAGCTTGCCGTTCGCGGATCAGATCATGTTTGAAACCGCGCGCCTGGTAACCGGACGCGATGTGCCTTACGCCACCCTGATGTATATCTGGGGGCGCAAGGCGCCGGTCGATACCATCATCACTAACACCCGCAGCAATCGTGTGAAGATGGTGGTCGCCGAAACTGGTGCATCCGGCGTCGGTGAATGGCATAGTTTCTCGCGCAACATTGTTGCCGATTACGAAAAAGCATTTGGTGAAAAGCCGGGCAAGCTGATTGCAGTCGGTGTATTGACCGATACCGACAACACTGGCGAGACCGTCGAAGCGTGGTATGGCGACATCAAACTTTCATCGGATGAAAAACAGGATGAAATTTTGCGTTAAAATAGGCGCGGGTCTGACAGGAGGCCCGCTCTCGCAAAAGCCGATGCACCTGTAGTTTGTCATTTTCCAGTTCGGATAAATCACAAGTTAGCACTAGCGTTAAACCTTGATGTCGTAGCGAGAAACGACAATATGAAAGGAACGTTATGTGGTCTACATCTCTTGCTGTCGGCGTGACTGATACCGACGGCTACAACAACAATCTCAGTAACAGTGATTTCCTGCGCAGGTATGCGCGTCGTTTGTTGCGTCAGGCACGGGCGGAGGAGCCGCTTAAAACCATGCCGGTACTGCGCCGCATCATTGCGACGCAAGTCATGCCCGAATTGCGCGTGACCGATCTGTATGCGGTACGCGCGTCTATCCAGTTGAAACACGTATTACATATGCTGGCGCGGGAACTGGGGTTCTCTGCGTGGGAAATCTGCAAGCGCAACATCGACAGCATGCCGGCGGCAGTGCTCGATCGTTATCGGCTGGAGCTGGGTATGTTTGGCGACTACGAGAAGAACTGGTTTCCCGATATGGAAACCGCACGTGCCTGGCAGCAGCAGAACGGCGGCTATCTGGTCAGCTATGGCCAGCAGGTTGTGGCTTTGCTGTCCTAGCTGATGCCGGTCGCGCAGTGTGATGCTGCGCGACCGCTTAAGGGCATTAGTGAGTGCCTTAGTTCTTGAGGAAGCTCTCTGCCAGGCGTACCCAGTAGGTCGCGCCTATCGGCAGCAAATCATCATTGAAGTCATAGCTGGGATTGTGCAGATTGCATGGTCCCAGTCCGTGTCCGGCCGAACGGTGATCGCCTTCGCCATTGCCGATGAAAACATAGCAGCCGGGTTTGCCTTGCAGCATGAACGCGAAATCTTCTGCACCCATCGTAGGCTCTACCTGTGCATCCACATGCTCGGCACCGACGATGCCTTGCAATACCTCTACCGCAAAAGCTGTTTCTTTCGCATGGTTAATCAACGGCGGATAGTTACGCTTGAAGTGGAAGCTGACCTTGGCGTCGAATGCTGCTGCCGTATGCTCGGCAATCGCACGCATGCGGCTCTCTATCAAATCCAGTACCTTCAGATCAAAGGTGCGTACCGTACCAACCAGCGTTGCGTCATCCGGAATCACATTGGTAGTGCTGCCGGCGTGGATCTGCGTGATCGACAGCGCGGCAGCATCGATAGGGCTCTTGTTGCGCGTGACGATGGTTTGCCAGCTTTGCGCGATCTGCACCGCTACCATGATCGGATCTATACCTTTGTGCGGCTGTGCTGCGTGTGCGCCTTTGCCGGTGACCACGACTTCGAATTCATTGCTGGATGCCATCATCGGGCCGGGCGTCACACCGAAATGACCGACCGGGATGCCGGGCCAGTTATGCATGCCGAACACCGCTTCCATCGGGAATTTTTCGAACAGTCCTTCATCCATCATGCGCTTGGCACCGCCGCCGCCTTCTTCCGCCGGCTGGAAGATCAGGTAAATCGTGCCATCGAAATTCTTGTTCTGTGACAAATAATGCGCGGCACCCAGCAACATGGCGGTATGGCCATCGTGGCCGCAGGCGTGCATCTTGCCTTTGTTTTTTGAAGCATGCGCGAATGTATTGAGTTCCAGTATCGGCAGTGCATCCATATCAGCACGCAAACCAATTGCACGCTGGCTGTTGCCATTTTTCAAGATGCCGACGACGCCGGTGACACCCAGGCCGCGGACGACCGGTATGCCCCATTCGGTCAGCTTTTTGGCGACCAGTTCGGCAGTGTCGTGTTCTTCAAAGCAAAGCTCGGGATGAGCATGGATTTCACGACGAATAGCTTGTATTTCGTTGTGAAACTGAATGATGGGGTCGATCAACTTCATGGCGTCTCCACTTTCCTGCGCGCTAGTGCTGCAGTGATTTGTCTTGCAACAAGGCTGGATTATTTGCAGCAAGAGTGTTCTATCTTACGCCAACTAGCGTGCCCGCGTAATGGGGCAGCAACCGTAATAGAATAGATTCAGCTAAAAATCCCGTATGGCACCGCATGGCTGGCTGCGTATGTGATTTTGTAAAATTGAATAGGGAAAATGAACATATCCTGCACCTGGCTTGCTGCGCGTCCTCCCGCTTCACCCCTGCTGCAATGGCGGTCGTGGTTGCTGTTGTGTGTATTGCTGCAACTGGGCGGCTGCGCGCAGCTGAATTACTACGCGCAGGCGACGCATGGACAATCGTCATTGATGGCTGCGGCCAGGCCGATAGATGACTTATTGCTGGATCCGGAGCTGGCACCCAGGCTGCGGCAGCGCCTGCTGTTGGTGAATCAGATCCGTCAGTTCGCGGTGGATGAGCTGGCTTTGCCGGATAACGGTACTTATCAGAAATATGCCGACCTGCATCGTCCTTATGCTTTGTGGAATGTGGTGGCGACACCTGAGTTGTCGATGCAACCTTTGCAGTGGTGTTTTCCTATCGCAGGCTGTGTCAGCTATCGTGGTTACTACAGTGAAGCGGATGCGCTAGCCTTTGCCGCCGAATTGCGCGCTTCTGGTCATGATGTGCAGGTGATGGGTGTTCCTGCCTATTCGACGCTGGGTTGGTATAAGGACCCCGTACTATCGACCTTTATTAACTATCCGGATGCCGAGGTAGCGCGCCTGATGATCCATGAGTTGGCCCATCAGGTGGTGTATGTGCCGGGTGATACACAATTCAATGAATCGTTTGCGACAACGGTAGAGGAGGTGGGTGTGGCTCGCTGGCTCGCACGTTCGGGTGATGCGCAGGCAAGGCAGTCATATTTGACCGCACAAGCACGCAAACAGCAATTTCTCTCACTCTTGATCCAATATCGACAAAAGCTGGTCGACAACTATGCGTCGGATCGTGCTGATGTGCTCAAACGCAAAGCCAAACAGGAAATATTTGCTGCGTTGCAGGACGATTATCAACAGCTGAAAACGAGCTGGCATGGGTATGCCGCTTACGATCGCTGGTTTGCGCAAGGCCTGACGAATGCGCACCTGGTATCGGTCGCCACTTATAACGGCCAGGTACCGGCTTTCCGTGCCTTGCTGGAGGCACAGCATGATTTCCCCGGTTTTTACCGTGCCGTGATTAACTTGGCACAGCAGGACAAGGTGCAGCGCGATCAGCGCCTGGCCAGCCTAGCTGCGGGCTTGCCACAGGTGTCGCATAAAGAGGCAGCCAGCCGTTGAAGGCCGTCGCTGACGGCGGGAGCGGACTGACGGTCATCAAAATACTTGCGCATACTCGCTCTGCCCGATAGCATCAAGTTATCTGAGTAGCATTGTGAACAGTGGTCTTAAGTAAAATTCTTAAGCAAAACCTGAAGCAAGATACAAGCGCAATACGCGGGCAATCACTCTAACAACAAAAAAGAATAGAGGTGGAGATGGACAAGTTTTGGCTCAAGTCATATCCAGAAGGCATACCGGCAGAAATCGATCCTGCACGTTACGGTTCCCTGGTTGAATTGCTGGATGAATCTTTCCAAAAATATGCGGATCGCAATGCTTGCGTATGCATGGATAAATTCCTTACCTATCGTGAGGTTGATCATCTTTCTGCCGAAGTCGGCGCCTGGCTGCAAAGTCTGGGTTTGCAAAAAGGTGCGCGCATTGCACTGATGATGCCCAACGTTCTGCAATACCCGATCGCTATCGCCGCAGTCCTGCGTGCCGGTTATGTGATCGTGAATGTGAATCCGCTATACAAGCCGCGTGAACTCGAACACCAACTGACCGATTCCGGCGCCGAAGCCATCATCATCCTGGAAAACTTTGCTTCTACTTTGGAGAAGGTGATTGCCAGTACGCAGGTCAAGCACGTCATCATCGCGACCATGGGCGATTTGTTCAGCGGCTTGAAAGGTGGCATCGTCAATTTCGTGGTGCGCCATGTGAAGAAAATGGTGCCGGCCTATTCATTGCCACAAGCGGTGCAGTTCAAGGAAGTATTGCGCCAGGCTGCAGGCATGACCTTGCAGCGTCCGACGCTGGGACACGAGGACCTCGCTTTCCTGCAATACACGGGAGGTACGACCGGAACTGCGAAAGGCGCGATGCTGACACATCGCAATATCATCGCCAATGTCTTGCAGAACGAGGCATGGATTTCACCGGTGCTCAATACCCTACCCAGGGATAAGCAATTGATCTTTGTGTGCGCCTTGCCGCTGTACCACATCTTTGCACTGACGACATGCGGCATGCTGGGCACGCACCTGGGTGTGATGAATCTTCTGATCCCGAATCCACGCGACATCCCTGGCTTCATCAAGGAATTGATGAAGTACAAGGTGCACTTCCTGCCTGCAGTGAATACCCTTTACAACGGCTTGCTGAATAATCCGGATTTCGCCAAGGTCGATTTCTCGGAATTGAAGTTGTGTAATGGCGGCGGCATGGCCGTGCAACAGGTGGTCAACGATAAATGGCGCAAAGTGACTGGTTGCGCGATTTGCGAAGGCTATGGATTGTCCGAAACATCACCGACGGCAACCGCCAATCCGCCAACCACCAATGAGTTCACCGGCACCATTGGTTTACCGGTCTCGTCAACTGAATTGAAGATCATAGACAGTGACGAGAACGAAGTGCCGCATGGCAGCGCAGGTGAGATTGCGATACGAGGGCCTCAGGTGATGGCAGGTTACTGGAACAATCCAGTTGAGACGGCGCAATCGATGACGGCGGATGGTTTCTTCAAGACGGGTGATATCGGTGTGATGGATGAGCGCGGCTTCACTAAAATCGTTGATCGCAAAAAAGACATGATCCTGGTCTCCGGCTTCAATGTATATCCGAGCGAAATCGAAGGCGTGGTGGCTGCGCATCCCGGTGTGCTGGAGTGTGCATGCATAGGGGTTCCGGATGAACATACCGGTGAAGCGGTCAAACTCTTCGTGGTGCGCCGTGATCCTGCGCTGACCGAGGCAGAGCTGATGGCATATTGCAGGGAGCAATTCACTGGTTACAAGAAGCCGAAGTCTATCGAGTTCCGGACTGAATTGCCGAAGTCTAATGTCGGCAAAATATTGCGTCGTGAATTGCGCGACGAGATAAAAGCGAGTTGATTAAAAAATATGCGCCATGTCCGTACTGACGGGCATGGCGCATGATGTTTTTTTAAGCTACAGCACTTGCAGCACTAATTGCTTATGGTAGTGCCAGCTAGTATCAATTTATTTGTGATCAATTTTATTTATGCGGAGGGATCGCTGGCGGTAAATGACGCGGCTTGCGGTCATCGTTGGTCGCGACATAGGTCAGGGTCGCTTCCGTTACTTTCACAATTTCCACTTCCAGGCGATTGCGTTCTGCATAACATTCCACATTCACGGTAATCGAGGTATTACCGACCTTGACGATTTCGGCGTAAATTGACAGCAAGTCGCCGACGAATACCGGATGCTTGAATAAAAATGAGTTCACCGCAATGGTGACGACGCGGCCATTGGCACGGCGTGTGGCACAGACTGCTCCTGCCAGATCGACCTGTGACATGATCCAGCCGCCGAATACGTCGCCGTGCATATTGGCGTCGTTCGGCATGGGGACTACCCGCATCTGTGGAATTTTCCCTGCGGGCAGGTCTGTGTGGTGTTCGCTTGCCATGTTGTCTCCTGTGGATGATTTCTGTCGTTAAGTTCTGTAGCTAAGTCCTGTCGTTATTTTTATTAGCGGCTACAATCCGGAACCCGAAGCATAAACTATCTGAGCAAACCTTACCTATGCGCCGCCATCCCGCCCCATCCGAGCCTGCTCCACCATCCAGCAATCGCAGTGACTGGAGCACACTAAAGACCTTGATTCCGTATTTGTGGACGTACAAATGGAGGGTCGGCCTGGCGCTCGCATTCCTGATCGGCGCGAAGATGGCCAACGTCGGCGTACCGCTGGTATTGAAGCGTTTGATTGATAGCCTGACGATAGCGCCGGGTAGCACGCAGGCGATGCTCGTATTGCCGGTCGGTATATTGCTCGCTTATGGTGCGTTACGCCTGTCGACAACTTTGTTTACCGAGTTGCGAGAATATACTTTTGCCAAGGTGACGCAGCGTGCAGTGCGCACGATTGCGTTAAAAGTATTCCGTCACTTGCATGCGCTGTCGCTACGTTTCCATTTGAATCGGCAGACCGGCGGCATGACGCGTGATATCGAGCGCGGTACCAAGGGCATCTCTTCGCTTATTTCATACACGTTGTTTAGTATCCTGCCGACGCTGATCGAAATCATGCTGGTGCTCGGTTACCTGGTGCTGCATTACGATATCTGGTTCACCGTCATCACGGGTGTGGCACTGGTGAGCTATATTGCCTTCACCGTCATCGTTACCGAGTGGCGTACCCATTTCCGTCGCACCATGAATGACCTGGATTCCAAGGCGAATACCAAGGCCATCGATTCCTTGATTAATTACGAGACGGTTAAGTATTTCGGTAACGAAGATTACGAAGCGCAACGCTACGATGAAGGCTTGAAGCGCTACGAAACTGCCGCTGTCAAATCGCAGACTTCGCTGTCGCTGCTCAACACGGGGCAGTCCAGCATCATCGCCATCGCTGTAACGCTGATCCTGTGGCGTGCGACACAAGGTGTGATCGCAGGCACCATGACGCTGGGCGATCTGGTGCTGGTGAATGCCTTCATGATCCAGCTATATATTCCGCTGAATTTCCTCGGTGTGATTTATCGCGAGATCAAGCAAAGCCTGGCGGACATGGAGCGCTTGTTTTCGCTGCTGGATCAAAATAAGGAAATCGCTGACAAACCGGATACCAGGCCGCTACTGACGCAGGGCGCGGAAGTGCGTTTTGCGCATGTTGACTTTAGCTATGAAGAAAAGCGCCAAATCCTGTTTGGTGTGGACTTCACGATCGCGGCAGGTACCACCACCGCAGTGGTTGGTCATAGTGGCTCCGGCAAGTCGACCTTGTCGCGTTTGTTATTTCGTTTCTATGATGTGAATCAGGGTGCGATCCTGATAGACGGGCAGGATGTACGTGATGTGACGCAGAGCTCCTTGCGTCAGGCAATCGGCATAGTGCCGCAGGATACGGTGCTGTTTAATGACACCATCGCCTACAACATTGCCTATGGAAAACCAGGTGCGAGCCATGACGATATCGTGGCTGCGGCGCGCTCCGCTTACATCCATGAATTCATCGCATCGTTGCCGGATGGTTACAACACCATGGTTGGTGAACGGGGTTTGAAATTGTCCGGTGGTGAAAAGCAGCGGGTAGCGATAGCCCGTACTTTGCTTAAAAATCCGGCTATCCTGATCTTTGATGAAGCGACGTCGGCACTGGATTCCAAGTCGGAACAGGTGATACAGGCGCAGCTCAAGGAAATTGCCCAAAACCGTACTACACTGATCATCGCGCACCGCTTGTCTACGATTGCAGATGCGGCGCAGATACTGGTATTGGATAAGGGACGGATCGTCGAGCGCGGTACGCATATGCAGTTGCTGGCGGCAGACGGTGCGTACGCGCAAATGTGGATGCGCCAGCAAGCCAGGACGGACGAGTCGCTGGCGTCGCCGTCGGACAATGTTGAGGGCGAGTCGGGTGATGGGGCGGATAAGGCGGGGACTAAATTGCCGTTCGACTTGTATTGAGATTCTGTCGCATGTATGGAACTACATGGGAGGCCCGGGTTCTATATGAAAAGAATCCGGTCAGACCATAGACGCACGCAGACAATAAGCGATTAGAATAAGTTGTCTGCATAATTAATCTATCTGTAATTCGTCTGTAAGCTGCTTGCAGCATGCCCGTCGCGGCCTGCAAGTGGCCTTTGGTGCATCAGTCAGTTTCGCTGTCCTGTTTCTTTCGCTTGTTGCCGTTACGTATGGCCCTGGTTAGTAAACTATAGGAGCGCCCACATGTCCAGTCCGCACGAAGTACCGTCCTATCTGACGCCACCCGGCATCGGTGCGTGGGGTGTTTATCTGGAGCAAATCGATCGTGTCACGCCTTACCTCGGCTCGCTGGCGCGCTGGGTAGAAACCATGAAGCGGCCCAAGCGCATCCTGATTGTCGATGTTCCGATCGAGCGCGATGACGGAACGGTTGCGCATTTTGAGGGTTACCGCGTACAGCACAATACATCGCGTGGCCCCGGCAAGGGTGGTGTGCGTTTCCATCAGGATGTAAGCCTGGCTGAAGTCATGGCTTTGTCGGCCTGGATGACGATCAAAAATGCCGCTGTAAACGTGCCTTATGGTGGTGCCAAAGGCGGCATACGCGTTAACCCGAAAACACTATCCAAGGGCGAGCTGGAACGCATGACGCGGCGCTATACCAGCGAAATTAATATCATCATCGGTCCGAATAAAGACATCCCCGCACCCGACGTCAACACCAATGAGCAAATCATGGCGTGGATGATGGATACCTATTCGATGAACCAGGGCAGCACGGCGTCGGGTGTCGTTACCGGCAAGCCAGTCTCGCTGGGCGGTAGCCTGGGACGACATGACGCCACCGGCCGCGGCGTGTTTGTTGTCGGTTGCGAAGCTGCGATCAAGCGTGGGCTGGACATCAAGGGGGCCCGGATCGCAGTGCAAGGTTTTGGTAACGTCGGTGGCATTGCCGCA
>JBEBUE010000065.1:0-9912 GCA_040393485.1 Herminiimonas sp. | reverse complement strand
TTTTGTACACCATCTTAAATAGTCGACCGATTTTCGCTTGCCGTTAGGCAGCATCTCAAAAAGAAAGCTTTCTTTGATTGAGTTTAAATCGGCGCGAAAAGCGCGAGAAATTGCCGGGATGTCGAAACACATAGAATCGCGCAAGTCGACTTGAGGATTTCTTAACACTGCCGTTTTCCGGCCCGATTCACTGCTAATGAATATCTGAACAAGGTCGCGCGCAGCAAAGGCATTAAGAAAGGCAAACTTGGCGAAGAGCGAATAAGTGGAGTCATACTTGGTGTACCAATCGTCACGCCAGTTCCAAGAACGGATGCAAGGTTCGAATCGATCGAGGACAATGCGTGCCTTTTTCAACTCAGACCCCTCTTACATGAAATTCATCACCCATTACTAACCGTAGCTCTTCCTGCGCTGATATGAAATTGGACTCAGCAACAGCTGCATGCCAAATCGCCGGTGAGAATCTAAAGTCATATGAATCATTGTCCATGCTCTCTAACAGAGCGATCTCAACGGAGCGAGCGAAATACTGCATCGGGATCTCTAATTCGTAATCAAATCGAGCTTCCTCGTGCGCCTCTTGAAATGTATGCCAGAGCATTGCAGCCTGGTCCATTAAACGCAATCCGTCCCCAAAAGCGGCGGGAAGGAAATATCTGGTGTAACTCCATTGGCTTGATTCAGGGAAGAATGCTTGATCGAAACCAGCTAAGCATGTCGCAAGGTCATCGGCAGAACAAAGCCCACGAAATCGCATTTCATCGATCATAAATCGAGACACAATCTGCGTTTGTTTGCCGATTCGGAATGAGCTTTTCTGGTTCAGTAATTGTGGCTGACCGACAAGTAGAGTGATCATGCGTACGCCACGTCTCTCTAATTCGTCATGGACATCTCGCAGCCATTCATATTCGATGATATCCAAGCGCTGCGCTTCATCAGCAAAAAATACTACCCAATTCAAGCCAGAGTTATCGACAAGTTCTTTGATTCTCTCATTTAGGCGGAAACGTTTTCTTGTAATGTTTCCAGACATGGGATCTTTATGACCAGCTGCATCCAATAGATTGGCAAAAAATGCATCTTCTGAATGAGATTTTTTCTTCTGGCAACCAAAACTAATGACTACCAGCTTTGGATAATCCTCTTTAAGCATTCGGCTTACATAGCGAACGCCGTATGTTTTCCCAAATCGAGGGTGGGCATAGATAATTGCGCCTGGCGTTCGTAGACGGATAAGCTTTTTGACTCGCACGTACAGCTCGTCGATCGACGGTGTCGGCACAATATACTTCTGTGCGACAACTGGATGATCCTCTAAAGCTATTGGGCGTTGATAGGTTAGCGACATACATTTTCTTTCAAAATGTCAGCGTACGTTTGATTCTCATTGGTTTTGGATGCGGAGAGGCATCCTC
Organism: Herminiimonas sp.; assembly: GCA_040393485.1. Lineage (GTDB taxonomy): Bacteria > Pseudomonadota > Gammaproteobacteria > Burkholderiales > Burkholderiaceae_D > Oxalicibacterium. Next base: position 8,491 of record JBEBUE010000065.1, on the reverse strand, counting down.
CACCTTTTCGACCGGAACGTTCTGCTGTGCGTCTATATCAGCATCGTTACTCAGTTTTTCCTTTTTCAATTGCTCCTTCAATGGATTAAAAAGAGGTGCTGGCTCACCGTGTTTTTTGTCTTGGTACTTGAATTTTGCCAAATCGTTAGCTGCATTTTTACTAGTTTTACTCTGGATACGTTTGAATTTTTCCCATGCCTCTACCGGATCATCGCCCTCTCTGTAGTTCAATTTTCCAAGACGCTTTAATCGTAAAATTTCCTGCCGCATGCGTAGCGAATGTGGCGTGTAACACCAAGGCCTAGCCGCCGTTAAAATTCCTAGCTCAGATCCATCGTCAAAAAATGCTTTCAGGATTCGTATGTCGCGTACGTCGAAATACACTCGAAGTGATTGTCCTAAGAGCGATGCGCTATTTGATAAAACGTCACTACTGTATCGAACACCAGAAAAATTGACATGAGGGCGGATACTAGACCGCAAACTTCCACGGATAGGCAACTGTCTCGCTTCTTGGAGTAGACACAAGTTAGGCCGCATCGTATTGGGTAAAGTACGCAAAAAACCATCCTGCTTCTTGACCATATAGCTCATCGCTTCCAATGGTGTCCGGCCACCCAGCCCATCATGCGGCTCACCGTTGTAATCAGCCAGTAGTACATCAATCATGTCCTCAAGCTCGCTTAGCTCTACCAAAAGAGAAAGGTTTGATTTCGGATCGCTAAGCAGTTTCTCGATGGATTTGGGGTCGCTGCCCATCGTGCCAGGTAAGCGATGCGCGAAGTGACGAGCAATCAGGTGGAAGAAGCGCTCAATAAACGGTCTTGCATCTGGTTGACCGGAAGGACCATTATCTGTCCAGCACCCGACAATTTTGGTTAATCGTTCTAATGTATCGGTTGCAAGATGAGAACGTGCGCCATCAAATCGAAACCATTCCCAGCAGGCGAATTCCGTCTGCGGCAATACTGCAGACGGATAGCCACCACCTTCCCTCGTCGTTAACCCGGGGATCATGTAATCTCGCTGGCGATACGGTGTTAAAGCAGCCTGCAAAGCGGCTGCTATATCGTCCTTGTTGTACTCCCTACCTAATGCAATTGAATAACCAATCACAGCTCTCGTCGCTAAATCAAGTAAGACAAGAATCCAGATGCGATGAAGCTCTAGCAATGTTTCCAGACCGAAAGGATCTTTCACCCGGAGGGTGATACGGAGATCAATTTTGTGTCCATCGAATTCAACGATTTCATACGCACGCGTTGCCGAAGGTGTCGGCATTCCTGATACAGAAACGCCCGGACTGACGCGTGCTGCACCAGCACTCCTCGATGCCGATGCAAATGTGGCCTCAGCGTGTTTTTTAAGATACGTAGCTAAGGAACGTATGCCTAATAAGCTTTGCGTGAATGGGTACTCATTCGCTTTCACCCCTGCCTTGCGACATTCTTCAAGGAAGCCCTTGTGTATGCGCTTGAGAGATTTTCTTACCTCTCTGGCGGTTGTTATTCGTTTGTTACGTTCATTAGCGGAGCGCTTTAAAAATTTCTCAATACTCGGATAAATTTGCAATAACTGAGTAAATGCACCGGAGAGCCCTGCAGTGCCACCGTTAATAGATACCGGTGGCTGACAGCGCTCATACTCCTTGAGTCTGGCGAACGGAAGTACTGCGCGGAACCCATAAATTCGACCATCGGCATGCTGGGTTAGACATCTAGTGAGCAATCGATAAAGAGATTGTGGATGAACACCGGTTACATTCTTGAGAGACGACAAAGAAACATATGGTGCTTCGATAAAAATGCGTATGGCTTCGGCCCGAGATTTAAAGTCATCTTGCTTTTCTGGTGATAAAGCGGTGATGTCTACGGTTGGCCATGTCGATAAATCCCTTAGCTCATCAGGAATCGTATCCCGACTAAATGGCTTATTCCCGTAGATTAGAGACTTCATATCAGCTCAAATGTTGAGTTCAGACCGATTGGCTTTGTTCTAATTTCTAGGCATCTAATTTTTCCTTCATGTACCAAAGAAAAGAGTACAGTCCGCACAACTATCGGATCTTGTTCACGCACATATTGTTGTAACTCATTGAGCGTTAGCGGGTTCTTTGCCAAGTCGCATATTTGATTGGCCAATTGCGACTGGACCGTCTTTGCGTTAGCAGACAGGTATCGAATAATGGCACCCCAGTTCTCAAAATAAATACTTTGATTTTCTAGATCTTCAGGGTCTGTGCATTTAATATCGAACTCATTAGAAGCTGCCCAATGTTTAAAAGACTGTGATTGATGGCTATCTAATCGAGTAGAGGAAAGTTCGCTATTGCGTAGCAGAAACCACAGCTCGTCTCGACCGTTGCGATTGACCCAAAAATCGACGACTCGTTTAGGTTTGGTGTGAGTTATAACGATAGGACGCTCGCAGTAAGAAGCGACCTCAGGGTCCGCTTCGAGCGTAGTCCAAGCGCGTAAGGCTGTTTGCCCAAACAGCGCCAACATGCGACCGACTTTAGGACCGTACACATCGTACCGATGACTTCCATACGGACGGGTATTGTCCACCGGTTTATGGAAACGAGAGATGAACGTCATTCCTAGCTCCGGCGAGCGATAGAATAATCATCTTAATACGTTTTTATTAAATTAATACTTTTACTTCATTGATTCTTAAATTTGCATATTTACTTCACTATCCGATGAAGTAAATATGTGAAAACAAAAATAATAATTACTTATTATTCAAGAAGTTATAGCAAACAAGACTGGAATCAAATGTCTTCAATGAACGGCCGTCGAGATAATCCAGCAATACCAATGAAGGCTTGGCAGCCCCGCTTACCAGGAAAACTTAGGGAATAAACTCAACCACTACTTCTCGCGTGTCAGATCGCCCCTCGTGGTCAATGACTCGAATCTGGTAGTTCCCCGGGGTCGCTGGCGACCAATTAATGGCATCCCCGGCGCGTGCTTTGCCGATAAGTCCGCTGTTTGCAAACCAAAACAAATCCTGACGTGCATTGATTGCACTGGCGCTCAGGACGATGGGCGCAGCCTTCGACAGACGCAAGGTATAAGTCGCTGAAGTCGCTGGTGCGGTAATCGTAACGTTGCCACCATCGGAAGCGCGCATGTCGGCCTGGTCACAGGTTACTTCTGCCGGCGGCTGCCGACGTGGCATGCCGGCATCCCTGAATAGCTTTTGCATGTCGGTCGGCCAGTACTCGTAGACTTCAGTCTTGGTAAACGGACCTTTGTTGCAAGTGGCTTGTCCGGTACGACTGTCTATTTGTACTGCCCGATGCAGATCGCTGACCTTGATCGGAGACTTCCCGGGGATGAACCAGGTCGATGTGATATCGGGGCAAAAGGCGTTAGGCAGATCGCCGCTGGCGCGGCATACGTCTACCCGCTTGACGTTCTGCGGTTGCTTGGCGATAGGCATAGCTGCATTCGGTATTTGCAGGCGTAAGCCATCCACGATACGGAAGAACAATGGTGCTGCTGTTTGTACACCGACGAAGGCCGGATTACCTGCGCCATTAAAGTTTCCGACCCAAACCAGCAAGACGTAACGGCCGAAAATGCCGACCGTCCACGCATCGCGGAATCCCCATGAAGTACCGGTTTTCCAGGCAACGGCAGGCTGCGACGGTTCGCCTGTTTCGGGACGTGGATTTTCTTGCAGCATTTGTAATGTGAGGAATGCGGCTTCTTCTGACAGCAAGCGTTGTGATTGGCCTTCAACCGGATTGGATGTCTTGATGTCGCTAGTCGTCTTGAGATAACTTAGCGGCTTGATCACGCCACCGTTGCCTAGCATCAGATACAGACGCCCTAGTTCCTCCATCGTCAATTCACCACCGCCCAGCGCCAGTGCCAGGCCGTAATGTCGCTCGGAAGCCAGTTTGGAGACGCCAGCTTGTTGCAAGAATTCATACAGGCTGGGCTTGGATAACTGAGACATCAAAGTGACGGCCGGCACGTTGCGACTGCGTATCAGCGCCAACTGGGCAGAGATCGGGCCGACAAAACGGCCGTCAAAGTTTTCCGGACTGAAGGGGCCGAATCTGGCGGGGGCATCCTTGAGCATGGTCATCGGATGTATCAAGCCTTGATCCAGACCCAGTGCATAGATGAATGGTTTAAGCGTGGATCCCGGCGAACGCTTGGCCTGCGTGCCATTGACCTGGCCTTCTATCGGGCTGTTGAAATAGTTGGAAGAGCCGACCAGCGCACGGACTTCACCAGTCTGCCGCTCTATCAGCATCGCCGATGCATTGTTAATGCCAGCACCACCGTGGTTGGCGATGAACTGATTGATGATGCGTTCCAGCGTTGCCTGTTGACGTAACTCTATGCTGCTCCAGATCTCACCTGAGCGTTGGCCACGCAGTAAGTAATCAGTGAGGTGCGGTGCCAGAAACGGCATGTCGGCGGTGCCGTATAGTCTCTGTGGTGCTTTCAGTTCATTTGTATAGTTCTGTAGTTCAGGATGCGCTTGCAGCCATAGCCGTGCCAGGCGACGGCGCGCCTGATCGCGTGGTTCCTGCAGGGAGGCGTATCTGTTGATCGTCGTTTGGCGTTGCATACCGCCGCGTTTGCCCGGGTTTTGCGGGATGATGGCCAGGGTCAGGATTTCAGGCAGGTTGAGATGCGCAGCGCGTTTATGGAAATAGATGAGGCTGGCGGTTGCGACACCTTCGATATTGCCGCCGTATGGCGCCAGATTGAGGTAGGCCTCCAGTATTTCGCGTTTGCTGTAACGCAGTTCCAGCCACAATGCAGCGGCAATTTGCTTGATCTTTCCGCTAGGTTGTTGGCTGCGTATGCCATAGATGCGACGTGCCAGTTGCATGCTGATGGTCGATGCACCTTGTCGCACACCGTTGCCCATGGTGGATGCCATTGCCCTGCCGATAGCTACTGGATTGACACCCGGGTGCCAGTAAAACCATCTGTCTTCGTATAGCAGCACCGCTTCAATCAGGCGCGGATCTATCTCGTCCAGCGATGCCCAGATACGATACTGATCATCCGGTGCCAGCGATAGACGCATCAGCTCGCCGCTCCGTGCGTAAATGGCAGCTGAAGTGGGTGCCACCGAACTCAACGGTACATGCGGCAAGATGCGTAGCAAGAGCAGCATCAGCATGAGCAGCCCGGCACCGATCACCCAGCGACGGGATGATCGATACCATTTGCCTGCTTGTGTGCTGCCCTGCTCCATGCGCACCTACTTCTTGACCGGTGCCGTTACCGTCATGATCCGGCCACCGGCGGAACGTGCTTGCAGGCTGCGTTCATACATGGATTCGGCATATGCCGGTGGAACCAGGAAACGACCGCTGTTGGTAGCTTTGATGCGGTAGCTGATTTCACTAATTTCCTTGCTGGCGGTGCCATAGAATACGACGCGATCTTCGCGTACATCCACGTATTCGATGCTGCCGTTCGCGCGTCCACCTGCCAGGACTGCCATAGGCGATACCTCGTCACTTTCGCCAGCATCGTCTTCTGGTGTGGCACCGGCATCCAGCACCGGCTCGAAGCCACCCGGCGTGAGGTCTACCAGGGCCACGCTAGGAACGTAGTCACGGGCGGTGGTACGAACGCGCAAACGTACGGTGATTTCATCGCCGACATTCACCGTCGTCACGGCCTTGCCGTCAGGACCAAGGAACTCACGTTGCACTTCGAGGCCTGCTCGCAGTTCTTCCTTCAGAGGCGCTTTATCAAAGCCACTTTCAACGATGGAGTAATAGGTTTGCGCATTGCTGTCATTGCTCAGGCGCAGCTTGCTGGCATCGGCCGAGAATGCAACACGGGGTACCAGGTTGCTAGGCAGGCTGAGCGCTGTCTGTTTACCCGCAGCGTTGATCTCCGCGACACCCAGCTTGCCGAGCATGGCCGGATCTGCCGCTGAAGCATACGCATCAAAGGCCATGATCAGATAGGCACTGGACAAGGTGTTGTAGTAACCGTCGATGACAGGTTTAACCAGATTACTCATCAATGCAGGCGGCAGGTTTTTGACGCGTGCCGGGAAGTGTCGTGACAGCAAGTACAAAGCCTGCGCATTGCGTATGTTGGAACCATAGTAGGCACTGAAAGCGGGCTCTTTATCCTTGTCGGACTTAAGCAGTTGCTCAACTTGCACATCCATCAGCGCATTCGCGACTTTGTCCTGCTTCTGCAGTTGGTAGGCAGCGGCCAGATAAGCTGCCGCCAGATCCGACTTCCATTGTTTCGGATAATTGGTTTCCAGCGATTCGCGTATGCCACTCAATATCGGCGTGGTCACTACCATCTGGCGCGTCAGCAAATAAGCTGCATACGCACGGACACGCAGTTCCGGCAAATCGGAAGCCGGGCTGGCAGCCAGGCGCTGGATATAGGCCAGGGATTTTTGCAGCATATCTGCTGGTACGGCAGCGCCCTGCTCGTGCGCTTCCAACAGCAAATGTGCGGCATAGACAGAGACAAATTCATCCGACTCTATCGATGCTGTCCACAGGCCGAAGCCACCTTCCGCATTCTGGCGCGTGCGCAGGAACTTGATCGCATCGACAAAGTTGCGTGCAGCAGGCAAAGCTGCCGAACCGCTGAAGAACTCGGGACGTTTGGATGAAATCAGTACGGGTATGGCCTGACTGATCATCTGTTCGGTACACAAGTGCGGGAAGTTCGCCAGGTAAGCCGACAAACCGTTGCTCAATACCAGCGGCAATGAAGACAGGCCCGCTTCCAGTACACGGTACTGAGGATAAAGGTTGCGTTTAACCGCAATCTCCGTCGAGCCGGTGAAATTACCCGCAGTGATGTGGGTATAACGCGCCGTGGCCGGACGCACCGACACATCGGTACTCAGCTTGCTCTGCTTGCTACCCAGGCTGGCAGTAAAGTCCAATGAAGCGGATCCGAGGACGGTCTGGGCACCATCCAGTGCTTTGATGCGATAAGTAGCGACGCCTTCACGCGACTCTCCTATCTTCAGCGTCTGCACGCCATCGGCACCACTGCCGCCTATCACCGCGAGATGGGGTGAGGTTTTAAGCGTCAGATTGATGGCGGCATCCTTGCCGGAACCAGCAACGTTATTGGACACGCCGACCGTGACATCGAACTCGTCACCGGGGGCTACCGCGAGCGGTACATTCGGTGAAATCACAAAGTCACCGCGCACCAATGCCTTGGTTTGCGCCGCGCCTATGGTTTTGTCATCGATGGCGACCGCCATGATGCGCATGCTGCCGTTGAAGGTATCCGGCACCTGATAGCTGAATTCCTTGCTGCCGTTGACATCAACGATGCCAGACCAATAAACGGCTGGCTTGTCATGCTTGCGCTTGAACGGATTCAGATGCTTGCCTGCACCACCCTCACCGTCACCGCCCGGCGCGCTGATCGCCATCAGGCGTTTGAATTCGGGCAGTATCAGATCCAGTATCTGCGAGCTGCGCACTTCCAGCATGCGCTTCTGGAAGAAGAATCCCAGTGGATCAGGAGCCTGATAGCGCGCCACCTGCAAGATGCCTTCATCCACCGCGAACACGACTGCGCGTGTAGGCTGCGACGCAGTGAGTTTCATGCGCAGCATCTGTCCCGGCTTAACCAGTTCCGGTGCCGTCAGGCTGAGTTTGTTCGTGCGTGATGCCAGACTGGTGGCAAATGGCACAACGCCGTAACTGAGCGGACTCATGAAGATTTCGTCGGACGATGGATCACGGATGAATTGCACGCTGATGTAACCATTACCCTCGAAGTCCTTGGGCAGGCGGATTTTTTGCACAGATGCCAAAGTGGTCGAACGGAACCATTGATGCGTAAACACTTTGTCGCGCTCAATAGTAATCAAACCTGCACCTATATACGGCGCACGTATGCTGACTTCGATTTCCTCGCCCGGCAGGTAGTCTTTCTTATTCAGCGTCAGTTGCAGTTCGGCATTGCGCTCCAGGTTGCGTGTGACGTTGCCCTGCCCTGCCACGCTATATTCGATGCGATTAAATTCAACTCCTTGCGCATCACGAATGACATAAGCGTAGTTACCCGGCGTATCACTGGCCAGCGCCAGGTTATAGCCAGTGGCTGGCAGCGCCAGGGGCGATTCCTTGAGCAGGATGTCCTTGCGGCGCGACTCGTATTTGTAGCCACCATCTATTTGTTTGGTCAGTACGGAAACGTATTTGCGCTCCATGTGCAGCAAGGTCAAACCTGTGACGGCTGTGCGTTGTGCTTTCGGATCTATCGCCAGTAACGAGACGTTGCGCTGTCCACCACGACTGACAAAGTCGAGCGCACCATCGCTCTTGAAACCGACCAGATACGGCAGTTCAGACACCAGCGCGGAAACCTCCGCCGCCACGCCTCGCCCACCCTGCGGCTCGTAGGCACGAGTCAGGAGCTGCAGGCGATAGGTTGCTTTGGCATATTTAGCCAGGCCCAGGTCAAAGGTGCTTTCGCCTTTCTGATCCGTCTGCTGCTCA
>JBEBUE010000064.1:0-9931 GCA_040393485.1 Herminiimonas sp. | reverse complement strand
CGCCGCCGCCAGCGCGCAAGCTCTACTTTTATCGGATGCAGTCCACCGATATCAGCGATGTACTGGCTATCGAAAACGATGTCTATCCATTCCCATGGACGCGGGGAAATTTCATCGACTCCATCAATAGCGGCTACGAAACCTGGATATTGCGCGACGGCTCCGGATCATTGAGCGGCTATTTTCTGTTGATGCCGTCGGTCGATGATGCACACCTGTTGAACATCACTGTGCATCGTGATTTACAGGGGCAGGGTATAGGTATCTTGTTGCTCGATAAGGCAAAAGCGATTACGCAGGAAAGAAAACTGGAAGCGATCCTGCTGGAAGTACGTCCATCGAATACGCGCGCTGAAAAAATATACCGCCGTTATGGCTTTAGCCGTATAGGAGTACGCAAAGGCTACTATCCGGCACCGAATAATCAGCGTGAAGATGCGCTCGTCATGAAGCTTGCGCTATGAGTAATCAAAATCGTCGTATCGCATTCCTGCAGGAGATGGGGCTGGGGCCAGTCTGGTCGCAACGTGCTGCCGTGCTGCAGACGCTCGAACCTGAAGTTGCATCATTGAGCGAAGTTGTTGAACCGGTTGCTGTTAGTGCGACTGCTACGGCACCGCTGCGTGTTGCAGAACCAAGCTCAGCCTGGGGTGACGATGAGCTAGTCACCACCCCTGTGGCTGCTCCTGTAGCGCCTACTGCATTGGTGCAGCCCGCTACAAATATAGGCAGCATGAACTGGGATCAGTTGAAAGCCGTGGTCAGCAATTGCAGCGAATGTGGCTTATGTAAAGGCCGTCGGCAAACGGTATTCGGGGTCGGCGATCAAAAAGCAAAATGGTTATTCGTTGGTGAAGGTCCAGGGCGCAATGAGGATTTCCAGGGAGAACCATTTGTCGGGCCGGCGGGTAAGCTGCTCGATAATATGTTCGTGGCGATGGGCCTGAAGCGTGGCGAGAATACGTATATCGCCAATATCGTTAAATGTCGTCCTACCGATGACAACAACCGTGACCGTGCACCGGCCGCAGACGAGAGCGACGCCTGCATGCCTTACCTGCAGCGACAGATAGAGTTAATCAATCCTACCGTGATCGTGGCCTTGGGCAAGACGGCAGCACTATCCTTGTTAAAGCTGGATCCGGCAACGCCTGTTGCCAGATTGCGTGGCACCGTACATCGCTACGCCGACATCCCTGTCGTCGTTACCTATCACCCGGCGTATTTGCTACGGACCTCGATGTAAAAGGTCAAGGCGTGGGCGGATTTAGGCCTGGCGATGCAAACATATGCAGATAAGGTAAACGGCTAACTTGGCCGAGAATTTGAGCGACTCTTTTCAAGTGCAATTCGAGCAGCGTTGGGGGCATCTCAACGATATCCATGTGCGCTCCCTGGCATGGTTGCTCGATGCTCCCGATCTGCTGGATCCGCAAGCGCCGCAATGGCAGGGCAAAATTGCCAGCCTGCAGGGCAGGCTGCCGCACGATATCAATGACTGGTTGCAAGCGCTGGACAACAATCCGGATGACTTACATCGTTACCTCAATGTGCAAGCGTTTACCCGCCTCGGACGTTATGCGGAAAAGCTGCTGGCTTATTACTTTGAGGCGAGCGGTGTACTCGCTGCGCACGGCGTACAGGTGAGGGCAGGCAAAAACAGCACAATCGGAGAATTCGATTTCCTGCTGCGTGATGGCGATGGCTTGTTGCACTGGGAGTTTGCCACCAAGTTTTATTTGCTGGAATCGAGCGGTGCCGGTGAGGATGCTGATTATTTTGTCGGCCCCAACCTGGCAGATACGCTGGGTGCGAAGATGAACAAGATACTCGAGCGTCAACTGATGTTGTCGCAACATCCGGCGGCGCAAGTGCATTTGCCTGCGACGGTGACGCAGGCTCAGGCACTAGTCAAAGGCTGGTTGTTTTATCACCGTGACGAGCATGCGGATGCTGCGATATGCGGTATCTCAGCAGAGCATTGTCGTGGTTTCTGGTGTGCACTGGGTGAAATGGAGCAGATGACTGCAGAGCGATATGCCGTCTTGCCACGCCTGCACTGGCTGGCACCCGCCAGACTGAATCTAACGCAGACCATGAGCAAGCAAGAGTTACTGCAACAACTGGCTACGCACTTCGTGGATGACACGATGCCGGTATTGGTAGTCTTGCTGGATGTTAAGGGGGATGTTGCGCTGGAAAGCAGTCGCAGTTTCGTCGTACCGGATGATTGGCGCACTCGAGCGGGACAGCGGATAAAACTGGTTCATCCGCTGCCTCAGGCAACTTAGTGTTTCGGTTCGCCTATCAGCGACAGTGAGTCATGTTCACGCTGGTTGGCAGCGTGTTTGCGCATGATCAGGTACATGATGCCAGACACCGACATGCCGAACATAATGATGACGATATTGATGTTCAGGTCCAGTTTCACCATCAGTGCATACAGCAGCAGCATGGTCAGCACGGACAGGTTTTCATTGAAGTTTTGCACCGCGATCGAGTGACCTGCGCTCATTAATACGTGACCACGATGTTGCAGCAACGCATTCATAGGCACGACGAAGTAGCCTGACAGCGCACCCACCAATACCAGCAGCGGATACGCCAGCCAAACGGTATGCACCATGGTCATGACAATGACAACGAGGCCCATGATGACGCCGAGCGGCATGACCGACAGCGATTTCTTCAAGGGAACGAAGCGTGCGGCTGCGACCGCGCCAAGTGCAACACCGACGGCGACAATACCTTGCAGGATGGCCGCCTTGTCGAGCGGCATATTCAGTGATTTCTCGGCCCACTTCAGGACAATGAACTGTAAGGTTGCACCGGCACCCCAGAACAGCGTGGTAACCGCCAGCGAGATTTGTCCAAGGCGATCACGCCACAAGGTGGTGAAACAGTTGGCGAAGTCGCCGATGAGCTTGATGGGGTTGCGTTCCTGATGCGGATAGCGGGCGCCAGTGTCAGGGATGCGGAGATTGAAGAGTGCGGCGAGCAGATAAGAGACGGTGATAATGCAGAGTGCTGCTTCGGCGGGGGTATCTATGCCAAAGTTAATGATGGGGAAGTCGAAGGCGAGTAATTTGGCGGCAACATTGGGATTGATGAGGGCGCCTCCCATCACGGTGCCGAGGATAATGGAGGAAACGGTCAAGCCTTCTATCCAGCCATTGGCGGCGACCAGTTTCTCCGCCGGTAGTAATTCTGTAAGGATGCCGTACTTGGCCGGTGAGTACGCTGCTGCACCAAAACCGACCACGGCATAAGCAATCAGCGGATGGACATCGAAGAACATCATGCCGCAACCGAAAATCTTAATCAGGTTGGTGATGAACATGACGCGTCCCTTGGGCAGCGCATCTGCGAAAGCACCGACAAAGGCGGCGAGTAATACATAAGACAGGACAAAGAATAGCTTCAGCAATGGAGTCATCCATTCGGGTGACTTCATTACCGTTAATAAGGCTATGGCCGCTATCAGGAGGGCATTGTCGGCGAGCGAGGAAAAAAACTGCGCCGCCATGATGGTATAAAAACCGCGATTCATTCGCATTAATCTATTTTTGCAGTGTGTCTCTGGCTGACTTTATACCATGAATCTTGGCGGCTTCCATTGATTTGCGCATCGTTAATGCAATGCGTCCGGTAAAATAAATAAATTCGTAAAAAATCCATCTTGAACGAATGTCACGATTTAACTTTCTTTACGTTGCCGTATGCCCAGACCCCTTATTGCTACCATAGATATCGCCGCATTACGCAGTAATCTTGCACTTGCCAAAGCGCGTGCCCCTCATTCCCGGGCCTGGGCGGTGGTGAAGGCCAATGCCTACGGACACGGTCTGGAGCGCGGCATGCGTGGCTTTGCTGCGGCAGACGGTTTGGGGCTGATCGAGCTGGATGCAGCGGCCCGTTTGCGCGAGCTGGGTTGGAAAAAGCGCATCCTGTTGCTGGAAGGATTTTTTGATGCTTCCGATCCGCAACTGCTGGCCGAGCACCAGCTGGATACCGTCATACACTGCGAAGAACAGCTGACCATGCTGGAGCAGGCGCGTTTACAGACGAAAATCGACGTTCATCTGAAATTGAATAGCGGGATGAACCGGCTCGGTTTTACGCCAGCCAGATACCGCGCAGCCTATGAGCGCCTGCGTGCGATTCCTGCGGTAAATCATATTTCTTTTGTCACCCATTTCGCTAATGCGGAAGATCCGGACAATCCTGTGTTGCCGATGCAGGAGCAATTGCGTCGCTTTAAGGAAGCGACCCGCGATCTGCCAGGTGAGCATAGCCTGGCAAATTCGGCGACGGATTTATTGCATCCGGGCTCTGCTGCTGACTGGATACGTCCGGGCATCATGCTGTACGGCGCCACACCCGGTGCGCAAAGTGCCGAGCAATTCGGTTTGCGGCCGGCGATGAGCCTGCATAGTGAAATCATAGGGGTACAGCATATCGTCGCGGGCGATGCCGTTGGTTATGGCAGTGCTTTTGTGGCGACTGATCGCATGACCATAGGCGTGGTCGCATGTGGTTACGCTGATGGCTATCCACGTCATGCGCCGAGCGGTACGCCGGTGATTGTCGATGGCGTGAAAACGCGTATGGTAGGGCGCGTATCGATGGATATGATTACGGTGGACCTGACGCCGGTAGCGAAGCCGCGTGTAGGCAGCAAAGTCACGCTGTGGGGCGAAGGCTTGCCTATCGATGAAGTGGCCAATGCGGCCGGCACGGTAGGTTATGAGTTGATGTGCGGCCTGGCGTCGCGTGTCAAGATCGTTGAAGTTAACCAGTAAAAGCGAAATTCATCCAGATGGCAAAAGCCAAAACCAATTACACCTGTAGCGAATGCGGCGGTATCGCCAGTAAGTGGGGCGGACAATGCCCGGCCTGCGGCGCCTGGAATACGCTGGTGGAAACAGTCATAGAATCAGGCACAAATCGTTTTTCCGTGCAACATCAGGGACTGGCGCAAACCGCGCCCGTACTCAGTCTGGCCGATATAGAAGCGATAGATGTACCGCGTTTCGGTACCGGCATAGAGGAATTTGATCGCGTGCTCGGCGGCGGCCTGGTGGCCGGTGGCGTGGTGCTGATCGGTGGCGATCCTGGTATCGGCAAATCAACGCTGTTATTGCAGGCGCTAGCCAATCTTTCACGGATCAAAAAAGTTTTATATGTCAGCGGTGAAGAGTCCGGTGCGCAGATCGCATTGCGAGCCAAACGTCTCGCCGTTGATGCCAAGGACTTGAAGCTGCAAGCTGAAATCCAGCTGGAAAAAATCCTGACGACTCTGGCTGAACATAAGCCCGATGTCGCAGTTATCGATTCCATCCAGACCGTCTATTCGGACGCGCTGAGTTCTGCCCCCGGTTCGGTGGCGCAGGTGCGTGAGTGCGCGGCACAACTGACGCGCATCGCCAAGCAAACCGGTATTACCATCATCATGGTGGGTCATGTCACCAAGGAAGGCGCGCTGGCCGGTCCGCGCGTACTTGAGCACATCGTCGATACCGTGCTGTATTTCGAAGGGGACACGCATTCCAGTTTCCGCCTGGTGCGGGCGATTAAAAACCGTTTTGGTGCCGTCAATGAACTCGGTGTGTTTGCGATGACCGAGAAAGGTTTGAAGGGCGTATCGAATCCTTCCGCGCTGTTCCTGTCGCAACACGATAATCCCGTACCCGGTGCATGTGTGATGGTGACGCAAGAAGGTACACGCCCCTTGCTGGTCGAAATTCAGGCCTTAGTGGACACTTCGCATTTGCCGAATGCGCGTCGTCTTTCAGTCGGGCTGGAACAAAATCGTCTGGCGATGTTGCTGGCGGTATTGCATAGGCATGCCGGTATTGCCGCTTTCGATCAGGATGTGTTCATCAATGCAGTGGGCGGTGTGAAAATCACAGAACCGGCCGCCGATCTGGCCGTGCTGCTGGCAATACATTCATCCATGCGCAGTCGCCCCTTGCCCCGTGGGCTGGTTGTGTTCGGTGAAGTTGGCCTGGCGGGTGAAATACGCCCTGCACCACGTGGTCAGGAGCGACTGCGTGAAGCCGCGAAGCTGGGCTTTTCACTGGCATTGATTCCGAAATCGAATGCCCCCAAGCAAAAAATCGAAGGTCTGACCATCATCGGGGTAGAGCGCATAGACGAAGCTTTGAATCGCGTGCGTGAGCATGAGTAGACGTGCATAAACGCACATAGACGCACATACACGCACCTCAAGCAAAGCACACCGCAGTGCGTTAGCCGTGGAAATGCTGGTTCAGCAAGTCGGCTGCCCTGAGGCCGCTACGGACTGCTGATTCCAGCGTTGCCGGATAGTCGCTGGCCACGTAATCCCCCGCAATGAACAGGTGCGGAAATGCGGTGTTTTCAGTTGGACGCTGTAATCCCGGTGTGCAGGAAAAGGTCGCGCGTTTATCCGTGATGACCTTGCTCCACAGTGGGGCGGTCAATTGCGGCATATCCAGTGCGTACGCCAGTTGCTGGCTGATTGCTGCAGCTAATGCTTCCTGTCCCAATTCTGTCGCAGCGGTCGAGACGCTGACGACTACCGCGAACAAACCATCCTGCTTATCGTCCAGCTCGCCACGGTCAAATACAAACTGTCCCCAGTGCTCTTGCGCGGCATCATCGGCCAATGCAAAGAACGGAGCGCTGAGTCGTGTTCCTGCCGGGTATTGCAAATAGCAGGTAGTGATCGGCTCATAGTTGAAGGCTGGAATATGCGTTTCGGCTGCCGAGCCAACCAATAAGTTTGCTGCTGTCGCCGCTGGTGTGGCGATGACTAATCCGTCAAATAATTCTGCTTCTGCCTGGTTCAAGCCTAGTGCCCATTTTTGATCGTGCGCAGTCACGGTTTGCACGGTGCTGCCTGTGCGTATATTCCCATTGTGAGCTGTTACGAATTCGGCGGCGGCTTGCGGTAGCAACGAAGTCAGGTCGGTGCGCGGAAGCAGCATATCGGATGCTGCTCGTTTCGCTCCGAGGCTGTCGCGCAATACATTCAGGAAGACTTGTGCAGAAGCCCGCTCCGGCGGTGTATTGAGGGCTGCGATACATAAGGGCTGCCACATCAATTTAATCAGGCGCTCGGTCTGGTCGTAACGCTCCAGTAATTCGCTGACGCTGCAATCGGTATGCAAGCGCCACTCCATCCAGCGAGTAGTGGTGGAAAAACGTGCCAGCGCCATTTTATCTGCGCTGGTCAGGCCACTTGCTCGCAACAGTGCTATCAGCATGTGCAACGGTGCAGGTAGGCGAGGGGCAACAAAATCCATACCATCGCAGTTTGCCGGATAACGCATTTGCAAGGGTAGGCGTAGCAATGCCTGATCTGCCGGGACGCCTATGGTTTGCAGCAGGCTCAAGGTCGCGCTGTACGCACCGAGCAAAATATGCTGACCGTTATCGAGCACGTGGCCCTGTATCTCGACGGCGCGCGCACGTCCGCCTAAAGTGCGGGATGACTCGAAGAGTGTGACTGCATGTCCTGCGCGTGCCAGTTCAACTGCCGCTGCGCATCCGGCCCAGCCGGCACCGACGACGGCAATTTTTTTTGCGTCCGACATGAGCGTATCCATGGCCAGGTTTGTCAGCCACGCACGTAGGTAATCCACGCCAGCCAAAGTTTGCGTATAGGCGTGAGCGAGATGCGCTGGTTCAGGACGTGGAAACCATCACGCTCAACTTCATTCAGCACCGCGCGATAGATGGCCGCCATGATCAGGCCAGGGCGTTGCGCACGGCGATCTTCCTTCGGTAATAAAGCAAACGCTTCGTCATACAATTTTTGTGCACGCGTCGCCTGGAACTGCATCAGCTTTTCGAAATTATCGCTATGGCGTGCATTCAGGACATCGGCTGCCGTGACATTGAATTGCTGTAACTCATTTACCGGCAGATAGATGCGGCCTTTACGGGCATCCTCGCCGACGTCACGGATGATGTTGGTGAGCTGAAAGGCTAATCCCAGTTTTTCAGCGTACTGCAAGGTTTGCGGGCTGCTGGCACCGAAAATTTTGGCAGACAAGATGCCGACTACGCTGGCGACATGCCAGCAGTACTTTTGCAAACCGATGAAATCGAGATAGCGATTCTGGTCGAGATCCATTTCCATGCCATCGATGATCGCCATCAGATGTTCACTATCGAGTGCGTATATCGCCATATGCGGTTGCAAGGCTTTGGTGACCGGATGGGTCGGTGCGCCGGACATCATGGCGCCGACTTCCTTGCGCCACCACACCAGTTTGGTACGGGCTATCGAGATATCGGTGCATTCATCGACAGTGTCGTCGACTTCGCGGCAAAAGGCGTAGAGCGCAGTAATCGCACGGCGACGATCCGGTGTCAGGAACAGGAAGCTGTAGTAAAAGCTGGAGCCGCTTTGTGCGGTTTTTTGTTGGCAGTATTCGTCGGGGGACATAAAAATAAGGCGCTGGACGCTGAATGAAGCCGCTATGCTAGCCGACTAAGGCTGCGGGAACAAATAATGTCTGCTTATCCTGGTAGATAAGCATGCATCTGTCGCATCAAAATACGTTCTGTAGTGCTTGCTGCGAATTGCGCTTGACTACTTTTGACTATTTATCGGGCTTTCATGCGGATGGCGCGTAACAACAAAAGCAGCCAGTCGCTTTTCCCCAGCTTCGGCCGGTGCCGGAACATATCGTAGCCGGATGCTTCTATGCACTCGAGTATACGCAAGCCGCCTTGCACTACCATACGCAGCTCCCAGCCGATGCGGCCTGGCAGGCGCAAGGCGAGCGGTGCGCCTGCCAGCAGCATAGTGCGCGCACGTTCCACTTCAAATTTCATTAGTTCGCGCCAGGCGGCATCCACTTCCTGGTGTGCGATTTGTTGTTCCGCAATATTGAAAGTCTGCAAGTCGGCCAGCGGCAGGTAAATACGCTCCTTCTGCCAGTCTATGGCAACGTCTTGCCAAAAGTTAATTAGTTGCAGCGCCGAGCAAATATCATCGGATGCTCGCAGATTAGCGGCATCGGCTGCGCCATATAAGTGCAGCATCAGCGTGCCTACCGGGTTGGCTGAACGCCGACAATAGTCCAGCAAGTCGGCGAAGCTGGCGTAGCGCTTGGTAACGACATCCTGTTTGAAGGCGGACAAGAGGTCGCGGAAGGGCTGCAGCGGCAACTGATATGCGGTGATAACGCCTGCTAATTTTTGGAACTGCAGGCTGTCCGGATGCTGGCCCGCCGCAATCTGATCCAGTCCATATTCATACTCTGCCAGTGCCGCCAACCTCTCCACATCGCTGGCGTCGCCTTCATCCGCTAGGTCATCGGCGCTGCGCGCAAACGCATAGATGACTTCAACCGCCGGGCGTAGCCGCGCTGGCAGGAGTATGGATGCTACCGGGAAGTTTTCGTAATGATCGACAGGCATGTAGGCTAGGGGTGGTGAAAGGGAAAGGGCGCATAGCCTGATATCCGCCTATGTTAAAAGTTGTCTGCGCGAATATCGGTACAGCCCGCATAGTAATTGAAAATGTTGAAAAGACAGCCAAATTGATCGTTGCATTGCTCTTGGCGCAGTGCCGCAAACTACGGAAAATTCCGCTAGTAGCAAGGCGTTTATCGGGTGCAAGTAGGCAAAGTGTCAAAAATCAGCGCAGCTTGCGCAAAATCCAGTAAAATCCCGGGTTGAAGTTGAACAGCCGATACAAAAGGCAGTGCAGGGCGACCCTATATTCACTTCGTGGTCGCCCTTTGCTTTTGCGCTTTTGTATTCGCTAGCGCACTCATTCCCGCGAGGATGGCGAAATTGGTAGACGCACCAGGTTTAGGTCCTGACGCCAGCAATGGTGTGGGGGTTCGAGTCCCCCTCCTCGCACCACAGAATTTTTTATTTTTTGGACGATTCACATGGCAACTGCAGTCGAAACTCTGGACAAACTTGA
>JBEBUE010000063.1:0-9962 GCA_040393485.1 Herminiimonas sp. | reverse complement strand
TGGAGCTGCAGGTCGAAACCGAGGCCAGCCAGTACATTCCGTTTGCGCTGGATGAGGTGCGCCTGGACTTCGATGTGATCGGTCTGGTCGAGAATTCACCCGATGACGTGGAAGTCATGCTGGCCGCAACCCGCAAGGAAAAAGTCGAAGATAGGGTAGCCGTGGCCGAAGCTGCGGGCCTCAAGCCCACCATCATGGATATCGAATCCTATGCCGCGCGTGCCGCGATCTCCCGCCTGACCGAGCAGATGCCGAATCGTGCCAAGGGGCAGGTCCTGGCTTTGTTCCAGATTGGATCACAAGTCATGCACGTGTCGATGCTGCTGGATGATCAATTGATTTACGAGCGTGAACAGCCGTTTGGTGGTCATCAATTGACGCAAGAGATAGTGCGTACTTATGGCCTGTCCTCCGAAGAGGCTGAAGTCAAAAAACGTAACATTGATTTGCCTGATGGTTACCAGACCGAAATACTCGAGCCTTTCCTGGAAACCGCAGCGCAGGAAGTGACGCGCGCGATCCAGTTCTTCTTTACTTCCACTCCTTATACCCGTGTTGATCAGTTATTCCTGGCCGGTGGTTGCGCCATCATTCCGGGCATGGTGGATACCGTCGCGAATCGCACCAAGTTATCGGCGTCCGTAGTCAGTCCATTCAAGGGAATGCAGCTGAGTTCAAATGTCCGCGAGAAGCAGTTGCGTATCGAAGCGCCTGCCTACCTGGTTGCATGTGGTTTGGCGATGCGGAGGTTTGACCGATGATCCGCATTAATTTATTGCCGCATCGTGAAGAGCGGCGCAAACAGAAGCAAAAAGATTTCGTTGCCTTGATGTTGTTGAGCGGGATTTTTGGTGCCTTGATCGTGATCGCGGTCGGCGCTTATTTTTCCTCGCAACTGTCGGAACAGCAGGCGCGCAATTCTTTCATTAAGGCGGAGAACACGCGACTGGATGGCGAGATCAAGGAAGTGGCTAACCTGAAGCAGGAAATCGAAGCGCTGAAGGCGCGCCAGCAAGCGGTAGAAGATTTGCAAAGTGATCGCAATCAGCCGGTTTATCTGATGGATGAGTTGGCGCAGCAGGTACCGGAAGGTGTCTACCTGAAGTCCTTTAAACAGGATGGGCAGCGTGTGCTCCTGAATGGATACGCGCAATCGAATGAGCGCGTCTCCGAGTTGTTGCGCAACCTGGGCAATCACTCGCCGTGGTTGGAGCGTCCGGATTTGATAGAAATTCGCTCTACCGGCATCGGTTCGGGTAAGGATGCGAAGAAGGTATTTGAATTCACCATCAATGCCGGCATCAAGCGTCCACGCGACCAGGATCCAGCCGCTGTTGCTGCGCCAGTCGCGGTTGCGCGGAAACCTTGATATGAGACAGGCACCATGGCAGATCTGAAAAACATTGGAGAATCGATCAGTGCACAGTTCCGTGACCTGAACGGCTTGCATCCTGGACAGTGGCCGGTCGTGCCGCGCATGTTGTGCGCTGCGGGCGTGATGGTAGCGGTGCTCGGCGTAGGCTGGTATTTGTACTGGAGCGATCAGCTCGATGAACTAGATCGCGCAGTAGCGGAAGAAGTGACGCTAAAGGACGCCTATAAATCCAAGGTGCAACAGGCGATCAATCTGGTCGGTTTGCGCAAGCAAAAAGAACAGGTGAACGAATACGTCTCTACGCTGGAAAAGCAATTGCCAAGCAAGGCTGAAATGGATGCCTTGTTGTCGGATATTAATCAGGCGGGTTTGGGGCGCGGCCTGGCTTTTGAATTATTTAAGCCGGGACAAGTCGTGGTGCGTGATTACTACGCCGAGTTGCCGATTGTGATCAAGGTGACGGGTAGTTATCACGACGTTGGTGCGTTCTCCAGCGATATTGCGAATCTGCCGCGGATTGTGACGTTGAACAATATGAATTTGGTCGTTGCCAAGGGAAATACCCTGACCCTGGATGCGGTGGCCAAGACCTTCCGCTACCTGGATGACGAAGAAGTCGCGGCACAACGCAAAGCGGCAGCAGGCAATAAAAAAGGTGGCAAATGATGATGCGCATCTCTACCCGTATCCCCGTCATTAAGTTCGCCACCCTGGCCGCGCTGGCGCTGAGCCTGTCTGCTTGTGGTGATAGTGGCACCGCCGATGTCAGTCAGTGGATGAAGGAAGTTCGTCAACAGACGCGGGTAGCCATCAAGCCTTTGTCCGAACCGAAAAAATTCACTCCTTTCAGCTACGACGCCAAGAATCGCGAAGATCCATATAGCCCGAATAAATTGGCAATGGCCTTGGCCAAGGCACGCAAGGATGGCGGCACCATACGCCCCGATCTGGACAGGCGTCGCGAGGCCCTGGAAAGCTTTCCGCTGGATACCGTGGTCATGGTCGGCACACTGACCAAGCCGGGTTTGACCTACGCTTTGCTGCAAGTTGATAAGTCGATTTATCAGGTCAAGGTCGGGAACTACGTCGGGCAAAACCTCGGCATGGTGACAAAAATTACTGATAGCGATGTGTCGTTAAAAGAAGTAGTTCAGGATGCGGCCGGTGATTGGGTCGAGCGGGAAGCCAAGCTGGAGTTGCAGGAGTCGCAAAAATGATCACGCTACAAAAACAATTCAAAAGTTCTCAAGGGATGGTGCAAAAAATGTGGCGACTTTCTGCGTTTGTCGGTCTCTTATTCATCGGTGGTGTAGCAGCGGCGCAGGAAAATGCGATTCAATCCATCACGGCGAATCAGCAAGGTTCCAATATCGTCGTGAAAATTGCATTGAAGAATCCACTGGCTAAACCTCCGGTTGGATTCACCATCAACAGCCCGGCACGCATCGCGCTGGATTTTGCGAATACCGCGAATGCAACCGGCAAAGGCTTGCAAGACATCGGACTAGGCGATGTGCGTAATGCCAATATCGTGCAGGTTGGTGACCGTTCACGTTTGGTTTTCAACCTGACGCGTCCACTGAATTATGCGACCACGATAGATGCCAATGCCGTCATCGTGACGATAGATGGTACCGGCGCTATTCCTACGCCACTGAATGCAGTTGGTTTGCCGGTTCCGACTCCGCAGATAAATGCTGGCCGACAAGCTTTGCGTGATATCGACTTCCGTCGTGGCAATAACGGTGAAGGACGCATCGTTGTCGATCTGCCTAACAATCAGGTAGCGGTAGACGTCCGTCAACAAGGTAAAAAAATCGAAGTCGATTTCATGAAAGCGACTTTGCCCGAAGTATTGCGCCGCCGTCTGGATGTGGCTGATTTTGGTACGCCGGTGAATATCGTCACGACCACACAGCAGGGCGACAACGTACATATGACCATTGAGCCTAAGGGTTCGTGGGAGCACAGCGCTTATCAAAGCGACACGCAGCTGGTAATCGAAGTGAAACCGCTGAAGGAAGAGCCGAACAAGCTGGGTCAGGGTGTGCGTGATTATCGTGGCGATAAATTGTCACTCAATTTCCAGAACGTCGAAGTCCGTGCGGTACTGCAGGTGATCGCTGACTTTACCGGCCTGAACATCATTACCAGCGATACAGTTAGCGGCAACCTGACCTTGCGTCTGAAGGACGTGCCGTGGGATCAGGCCCTGGACATCGTGATGCAGGCCAAAGGCCTGGATATGCGCAAGAACGGTTCCGTGCTCTGGATCGCGCCGCGGGATGAGTTGCTGACTAAAGAGAAGCTGGAACTGGAACAGCGTGCGCAGATTGCTGAGCTGGAACCGATCAAGACAGAAACTTTCCAGCTCAATTATCAAAAAGCAGAATCGTTCAAACAGATTTTTGGTATTGATGGCGGTAGCCGCAGCATCCTGACCAAACGCGGTAGTGCAGTGGTAGATCCACGCACTAACCAATTGTTCATCACCGATATCGCATCCAAGCTCGAAGAAATTCGTGCACTGGTAATGAAGACAGATATTGCAACGCGCCAGGTGATGATCGAAGCGCGTATTGTTGAAGCAGATGACAAATTCAGTAGCAGCCTCGGTGCCAAGCTGTCCTTCGGTGTAAGCAATCAGGGCAATTTTGAGCTGGGTGGTCGTCAGACTAGTACGACTACGGCGGTGGGGCCGCCTACTTTGGGTGGCAGCGCAGTCAATTTGCCGGCTAACAATCTTAATAGCAACACACCAGGTTCTGTTGCGCTGACCTTGTTCAATGCCGCGGCTACCCGCTTTATTGGCCTGGAATTGTCAGCGCTGGAGGCAGATGGCAAAGGTAAAGTCATCTCCAGCCCGCGTGTGATTACTGCTGATCAATTGAAAGCCCTGATTGAACAAGGTACAGAGTTGCCGTACCAGCAAGCAACCAGCAGCGGTGCGACCAGTGTGTCTTTCCGCAAAGCCAACCTGAAACTGGAAGTCACGCCGCAGATCACGCCTGACGGCAATGTGATTCTGGATGTCGACGTAAATAAAGACACGGTCGGCGTCGAAACCCGTTCCGGTTTTGCAATTGACACCAAACACGTGAAAACACAGGTCTTGATCGATAACGGCGGAACCGTGGTGATTGGCGGTATTTTCCAGCAAACAGAGCGTGATTCAGTATCAAAAGTGCCATTTTTCGGTGATATCCCGGTCTTTGGTAATTTGTTTAAAACCACTGGTCGTACCAACGACAAGACGGAATTGCTGATCTTCCTGACACCTAAAATTCTGACTGACAAGGTCTCAATCAGGTAGGATGCCGCTTATAGGCGGCGCCATGTCGGTTGCCGCACCTGGTAAAGAGAGTTTGTGTAACGTGGGTGGAAACATTTTTCTGGTCGGTCTGATGGGTGCCGGCAAAACGACAGTCGGTCGTGCGCTGGCAAAAAGACTGAACAAACGATTCATCGATTCCGACCACGAAATCGAAGAGCGCACGGGCGCGACCATCCCGCTGATTTTTGAAATCGAAGGCGAAGCCGCCTTCCGGCAGCGGGAAGCGGAAGTCATCCGTGACCTGACTGCACAGCAAGATATTGTTTTGGCAACAGGTGGCGGCGCGGTGCTGAATGCCGAGAGCCGCGCCTATCTGAAGTCGCGTGGCACCGTGATTTACCTGCGTGCCAGCGTTAACAGCATCATCCAGCGCACCAGCCATGACAAAAATCGCCCCTTGCTGCAAACCGGCGATCCGCGCAAAACCATAGAGGAATTATCGCGCATACGCGAGCCGCTCTATAATGAGGTCGCGCACATCGTTATTGATACCGGGCGTCCTAACGTACAATTTCTGATGCAGTCCATTCTGTCGCAACTGGGTCCTGAACATATACAGACCCAGCCAGCGCCGACGACTGCGCAGGATCATCATTCTTTATCGAAACATTCCATGACGTCTTCTTCTACTTCCGATACTTTGCACGTTGATCTGGGTGTGCGCAGCTACCCGATTACGATAGGACAAAGTCTTTTTGGCGATTCCGCCTTGCTGGCGGCACATGTCGCCGGATCGCGGGTCGCTATCGTGACCAACACCGTGGTTGCGCCTTTGTATCTGGAGCAGGTCAGCAAGTCTTTGCGCGCTGCTGGCAAGCAAGTTACCGAAATCGTGTTGCCGGACGGCGAAGAAGAAAAGAATTGGGCCAACCTGATGAAGATCTTCGACGTCTTGCTGGCAGAAAAGTGTGATCGCAAGACGACCCTGATTGCATTGGGCGGCGGCGTGATCGGCGACATGACCGGTTTCGCGGCGGCGGCTTATATGCGTGGCGTGCCCTTCATCCAGGTGCCGACCACTTTGTTGTCGCAAGTTGACTCCTCAGTGGGAGGCAAGACCGGTATCAATCATCCGCTGGGCAAGAACATGATAGGCGCGTTCTACCAGCCACAAGCTGTGATCGCCGATACCACTAGCTTGAATACCTTGCCAGCACGTGAATTGTCGGCCGGGTTGTCAGAAGTCATCAAGCATGGCGCGATTATCGACGCGCCGTTCTTTGACTGGATAGAAGCAAACATCGCCAAGCTGGTAGCGAAAGATCCACAAGCACTGGCCTATGCCATCAAACGTTCCTGTGAAATTAAGGCTGACGTTGTGCGTCAGGATGAGCGCGAAGGCGGGCTGCGCGCCATCCTCAATTTTGGTCACACCTTCGGCCACGCGATAGAAGCAGGTATGGGTTACGGCGTTTGGTTGCATGGTGAAGCGGTCGGTTGTGGCATGGTGATGGCGGCTGATTTGTCGCATCGCCTCGGCTACATCGATGCGCAATCCAAGGATCGGATAGTGGCAGTAGTCAAAGCCGCTGGCTTGCCGACGATTGCGCCTGATCTGGGCACCGAGCGCTGGCTGGAATTGATGGAAGTCGACAAGAAGAATGAAGGCGGACAAATTAAATTTATCCTGCTCAAACCGCTCGGCACCTCGGTCATCACGACGGTGCCGCAAGAAGTGCTCTTGCAAACACTTAACGCATGCGTCGACTGATCGTTCGTCAGATGACTATGTGTCTAGCACAGGCCTGACATGAATATCGAGGCTCATCTCGCGCCTTATGCGGCCCGTTCCGATACATCGACGGGCCGCCGTTATACCGAAGCACCTACTTCTTCGCGCACCGAATTCCAGCGTGATCGTGACCGCATCATCCACTCCACCGCTTTCCGCCGACTGGAATACAAAACCCAGGTATTCGTTAATCACGAAGGCGATTTATTCCGTACGCGCCTGACACACAGCAGAGAAGTAGCGCAAATCGCGCGCTCGATTGCACGCAATTTGCAGTTGAACGAAGACCTGGTTGAAGCCATCTCGCTGGCACATGATTTGGGGCACACACCTTTTGGTCATGCCGGTCAGGATGCGCTGAACGCCTGCATGAGTAACTACGGTGGCTTTGAACACAATCTGCAAAGCTTGCGTGTGGTAGATGCGCTGGAACAGCGCTATGGTGCGTTCGATGGTTTGAACCTGATGTTTGAAACGCGCGAAGGCATACTCAAGCATTGTTCGCTGACGAATGCGAAAAAACTGGATGAAATCGGGCGCCGCTTCATAGAGAAAAAGCAGCCGACCCTGGAAGCGCAATTGGCGAATCTCGCCGATGAGATCGCATACAACAACCACGATATAGACGATGGTTTGCGTTCCGGTTTGTTGACAACGGCGCAACTGGATGAAATCGATTTTTATGCGCGGCACCGGCATCAGGTTGAGCGGGCATTTCCTGGCATCACCGGGCGACGTGCGATCAATGAGACGATACGTCGCATGATCAATGCCCTGATCGTCGACGTCATAGAAACATCGCAGCAACGCATAGAAGCGGCGCAATTAAAGTCAGTAGATGACGTACGTAACGCGCCTGCATTAATAGCCTTCTCCGACGGGATGCGCACCGAAGCGGCTTTGCTCAAACGCTTCTTGCGGGAAAACCTCTATCAGCATTATCAAGTCAATCGCATGACCAGCAAGGCGCGTCGCATCGTGGCCGAACTGTTCGATACATTTATGCGTGAGCCGAATATGTTGCCGCCAGATTATCAGCAGCCGCGCAGTGACGCACCGCAAGCAGTGAACACGCAGGCACGCAAGGTATCGGATTACATCGCAGGTATGACGGATCGTTACGCGATACGCGAACATAAACGGCTGTTCATGATCGACGAAATGTAAGTCGACTATGCGGGCGCGCTGAAAGAATTTAGTTGAGTTCGCGTAACGGGTTTGCAGATGCCGGCCAGGCTGGCGTGAAAAATGGCTGGATCATCTCAGGCGTCACTTCTTCCAGTGTGGCTGGTCGCCATTGCGGCGCAAGATCTTTATCGATAACCAGCGCACGTATGCCTTCAACAGTTTCACCGTGTTCAAAGCAACGACGCACCATGGTGCGTTCCAGGCGCAGACAATCTGCCAACTCCAAATTTTTTGAACGACGTATCTGTTCCAGTGACACATGGATCATCAGTGGTGAACGCTTGCGCATAATTTCCAGCGTCTTTTGCGCAAACGGATCGCTATCTGCCGCCAGTGACGCAACGATGCTGGCAACGTCATCGTGCGCGAAATGACGGTCTATCAGTGCGCGTTGTTTGGCCAACAAGCTGTTAGCGAGATCAATTTGTGACTTGAAGGGCGCTGCAAAATCTTCTATCGCCTGGCGGTATTGATTTCCTTTTATCGAGTTCAGCAAAGTCTGCAAAGCGGACAGCTCGGTGCGCGGCACGAATACATCCGCCAGATTGGCGTACAAGGCATCCGCCGCACCGACGATTTCACCGGTCAGGCCGAGATAGGTACCGAGTTCTCCTGCCAGACGCGACAAGAAATAGCCGCCGCCTACATCCGGAAACAAACCGATATTCACTTCCGGCATCGCCATCCGCGTGCGTTCTGTAACGATACGTATGCTGGCCGAGGCACTGCTCTGGGCTATGCCCATACCGCCGCCCATCACGATGCCATCCAGTACGGAGATATACGGCTTCGGATAGTGGTGGATCAAATGATTCAATACATATTCTTCGGTAAAGAAATCTTCCAGTAATGCGCTACCGCCGGTTAGTCCACCAAGCGCCACTTCGTGAAAAAAACGGATATCCCCCCCTGCGCAAAATGCCTTGGGCAGACTGCTGTCGATAACCACGGCACGTATCCCGGTGTCGTCTTGCCAGGCCGTCAAGCGTTCTGCCAGCGTACGCACCATCGGTAAGGATAGGGAATTCATGGCATCGGGCCGATTCAGGGTCAGACGAGCGAGACCGTTTTCAACAGTAGAGAGGATGTGTTGTTCAGACATGGTGCGGTGGTCAAATAAGTAAAGTTCGGCCATTTTATCGGCTTATGTTGTTGCAGGGAGCGCAATTGGTTCAACCACTGGAGCGCCGGATTAAACCGTCCGTCGGCTGGAACTGGTGCCGGGTAGGAGTTGGTTTAAATTAATGTTAACTATAAGAAAGTTCTTATGAAACATATATTCCGCTTCAAATCGGCTGCCAGTTCAGGTTTTACCCTAATAGAACTAATGATTACGGTGGCAATTATCGGCATTCTTTCGGCGATCGCCTTGCCCATGTACGGTGCTTACGTGACGCGCGGAAAAATCCCGGAAGCGACGAGTGCTTTGGCTGACACCCGCATCAGGCTGGAGCAGTATTTTCAAGACAACCGGAATTACGGATCTACCGCCGCGGCATGTGGTGTTCCGCTTCCGACCGGGCAAAATTTTTCATACGCATGCGTATGGCGTGGAACAGATCAAACCTACCTGATCACCGCAACAGGGACTGGCAGCATGAATGGTTTTGCATTTACCTTGGACGAAGCAGGGAATCGACAAACCACGGCATTACCCACCGGTTGGGGCACAGTTCCGACTCCCTGCTGGGTCACTAAAAAAGGCGGCGCATGCTGATTTACCCACGCGAGCAGGGTGTGAGCCTGATTGAACTGGTTGTTGGGATCGCAATCGTGTCCATCTTGTTGGCGGTAGGGTTGCCCAGTTTCGGTTTATGGATACAAAACGGGCAGGTACGTACCGCCGCTGAATCTGTACAAAATGGTTTGCAACTGGCTCGAAGTGAGGCCGTCCGGCGTAATGCAAATGTCCGCTTTACTTTATCGAATGCGAACGGTTTGGTTGAATGGTCGGTTGGTTGCGTGACAGAACGAGATACATGCCCGGCTGTTATACAAGCACGTAGTGCCGGAGAAGGCGGAGCCAATGCTCGGGTGGGCGTCAGTATGGAGACACCGCCAGCGATCGTTCCTGCAAACCAATACGGCACGGCACTCGCTGCCGGTGCGGGATTGGGTGGCGCCGGCGGAGCCGGAATTACCTTCAATAGTCTCGGGATGATGGCGAACCCAGCCGCAGATATCAGGCGCATTGATGTCATCAATAGCACGGCTGCAGATGCTAGACGTATGGTCATCATAGTAGGTGGAGGGGGCTTAACAAGAATGTGTGATCCCCAGCTATTACTGGCAAAGAATCCGCAAGGCTGTTCCTGATGGGTTGCTCAACCATG
>JBEBUE010000062.1:0-10035 GCA_040393485.1 Herminiimonas sp. | reverse complement strand
TATATGTATGCGTGTATGTCATCGCATAGTGATTGCTGATCATGATGAACAGTACGGGTAGCGTGAAATAGTTGTTGTGCACGCTACGCTGTTTTGCACGCTTGCCATAGACCGGATCAGGTGACTTGCCGACCTTCATTGCTTCCACCAGTTTGCGCTGGCCGGGAATGATCACCATCAGTACATTGCCAACCATCATCGTGCCTATCATCGCACCAACGTGGATGTACGCGGCACGACCACTGAGTAAATGCGTCAATGCATACGACGCGGCAACGATGAATACAAACATGACGATGCCGAGCAGACCTTCGCGCTTGCCCAGCGGCGAGCGGCACAACAAGTCATACACAATCCAGCCGACAACCAGGGTACCGACGCCGACGCCTATCGCCTGCCACGAAGACAAATCGGCGACCGATTTATCTATCATCATGGCCGATGCATTGAAGTAGTAGACGATAAACAACATGGCAAAACCGCTCAGCCAGGTTGCATACGCTTCCCATTTGAACCAATGTAATTCAGGTGGCAGCTCTTTTGGCGCCACCAGGTATTTTTGCGGATTGTAGAAACCGCCGCCATGTACGGCCCACAGCTCGCCTGACACACCTTTATCTGCCAGTTCGCTACCGGGCTTGGGCGGCCGGATTGAATTATCGAGCCAGACGAAGTAGAAGGATGCGCCTATCCACGCGATCCCTGTAATCAGGTGCAACCAGCGCACCAGCAGGTTGAGCCATTCAACGCCGTACGATACAAATAATGCTTCCATGTCTTCCCCACATTTGACTCTCATCCGCCACGGCGTGCTCTGCAAATGAGCGGGACTATGCGTCCCGACTGGCCGTATCTGCCGGTAAAAAATCTGCGTAAGAAATCATGCTTTGCTTCCTTACGCTACCGGTCATGCCGCTGCGACCTTATGCTCTCCATTCCGTACGCCACGCAATTTAAATGCTTGCAGTTTGCCAACTGCGGCAGCGCTGCTTTTGCTTCTATTCGCGTACAGGATGCTGGAACGATAAACGCCTGCGTCGCTTAAAACATTGCACCAGCCTTATATTTGACATATCAAATTTGATATACAACAATGAACTCGATATATGAGACATTCGGTTCTAAATATTATTAATAAATCCGAATGCCTGCCTGCGATAGCAGTACTAACGGTGATAAGAACGGAGACAAAATATGTCCAGGCTGCCCGATCATCTCGATATACACCTGATACGTATTCTTTATTTACTGCTGTGCGAGAAGAATGTTTCGCGCGTGGCATTGAAACTGAATCGGCCGCAACCATCCATTTCCGCGTCCTTGCGCAAACTGCGCGAGCTGACCGGCGATCCGCTATTGGTGCGGGGCGCACGTGGCATGGTACCGACCCAGCATGGCGAAAGCCTGATGAAGTCGGCCAAGCGCATACTCGATGAAGCCGAGCACCTGTTCATTCCGAAAACGGCGTTTGTGCCGCAGGAAGAAGCGCGCACCTTCCACATCGCAGCGCCGGATTATATGAATACGCAATTCTTCGCCGAAGTCATTGCGCGTTTGCGCCGCGAATCGCCGAAAAGTCATATCGTGATCCATGCACTAGGACCTGAGACCGACTATGTACGCCTGTTATCAGACGGTGAGCTGGACCTGGTGATTGCGAACTGGGATGAAATGCCGGAACACCTGCATATGTCCAAGCTGTTCGACGATCCTATCGTCTGCCTGATGCGTTCCGACTGTGCATATGCCAAACGCACTGCAAAGGATGCGATGACCATAGAGGATTACCTGAGCCTGCCGCATGCAGCGCCATCGCAAATCCTGCCCGGCTATCACGGCACCATCGACACCTTCCTCGAAAAACAAAATCTGCAACGCAACATCGTGGTCGAATCAGCACACTTCCGCATGCTGCCGTATATGGTGGAAAAAACTGATCTGGTGCTGACCGCCGGCCAGCAGTTCACCAGCTTCTATGAAAAAACCCTGGCGCTGAAAAGCTACAGCGTACCGATCAAGTTTCCGCCACTGCGCTTCTATCAGTTATGGCATGAACGCGTGCACCAGGCGACCGAGCACAAGTGGTTGCGCGCACAGGTGAGCGCTGCCGCGAAAGTTCTTGCGGATTAATGATCGATATACACATTAAAGCCATCGCACTTATATCCGCATTCCCAGATCGGGTATAGCCTGGCCCGTATATTGGACTGGTTTAATTACTTTAGTATCGGCCCTCGAGCCTGTACGAAAGATGTCGCCCGACGTTGGCCCCTTCCGCACAAGGACTCACTCAGAGGCTGTTGCAAAATGGAGCTGACGGGAAAATCGCCAGCGGCATCATGCAGCGGCCTCCATATAAAAAATACGGAGACAGCCATGACAACCAGTAGCCATCCGGTAGATGAAATACTACCGATCCCGAAACTCGCCGCGCTTGGTATACAACACGTCCTAGTAATGTATGCAGGTGCAATCGCTGTCCCACTCATCGTCGGTGGTGCTTTAAATCTTCCCAAGTCTGACATCGCTTTCCTCATCAGCGCCGACCTGTTCTGCTGCGGCCTGATTACCATCATTCAAAGTCTCGGCATCTGGAAATTCGGTATCCGCATGCCGGTTATGATGGGTGTAACCTTCGCGGCGGTAGGTCCTATGGTTGCCATGGCCGGCAATCCCTCGCTGACCATCTTGCACATCTACGGGGCGGTAATCGCGTCAGGGATATTTTGTATCTTTGCCGCCTCCTATATGTGCAAGCTGATGCGCTACTTCCCGCCGGTGGTCACTGGTACCGTGATCACCATTATCGGTATCTCGCTGATGGGTGTCGGCATCAACTGGGCAGCAGGCGGACAACCTGTCATCCATGCCATGGTGGACGGTGCGATGGTCAGCATGCCGAATCCAGATTATGGTTCGCCGCTTAACCTGACGATCGCGGCCATCGTCCTCATCTCCATCCTGCTGATTACCAAATACGTGAAAGGCTTCATTGCCAACATCTCGGTACTGATGGGCATGATCATAGGATTCGTGATCGCGCTCGCACTCGGCAAAGTCAGTTTCGATGGCCTGGGTAACTCCGACTGGTTTGCCATGATTACGCCCTTCCACTATGGCTGGCCTCAGTTCGACATCGGCTCCATCATCAGCATGTGCCTGGTGATGATAGTCACCATGATTGAATCGACCGGCATGTTCATCGCACTCGGCGACATCATCGACAAGAAAGTCGATGACAAGACGCTGGGACGCGGCTTGCGGGTGGATGGCCTGGGTACGCTCATAGGCGGCATCTTCAATACCTTTCCATACACTTCCTTCTCGCAAAACGTCGGCCTGGTTGGTGTCACCGGTATCCGCAGCCGCTATGTCTGCGTCGCTGCCGGCCTGATCCTGGTCGCCTTCGGCCTGTTTCCGAAAATGGCGCACGTCGCCGCTTCCATCCCGCAATTCGTATTGGGTGGCGCGGGTATCGTGATGTTCGGCATTGTTGCGGCGACCGGCATCAAGATACTCGGCAAGGTGGATTTCAGCGGTAACCGGCATAACGTCTTCATCGTTGCCATCAGTATCGGTGCGGGCATGATCCCGACTGTTGCTCCCTCGTTCTTCAACCAGCTGCCTGCCTTCCTGTCGACCATCTTCCATAGCGGCATCCTGCTGGCTACGATGACGGCAGTGGTCCTGAACCTGTACTTCAATGGCCGTGGCAAAGATGAAGAAATCACCGCTTACGCGATGGCGGCTGCACACAGTTCGGAGCCCTGAAGTAAATGAAGCAAGGCCGGATGGCGCAGTCGTCCGGCTAGTCTTACCCATATGAGTAACCGCAGGAAATAGGTATCAAGATGAGCACACTAGAACAATTAAACCATCTGGCAGCACGTGACGTACCGGCGTTTGTCGACGTCCTACATGGAATTTATGAGCACTCACCATGGATCCCTGAGCGCGCCGCCAAGCTGGCACCGTTCAACAACATCACGGCGCTCAAGCAAGCCATGCAAGGTGTGGTATCCGGTGCCACGCGCGCCGAGCAACTACAACTCATCCGTGCTCACCCGGAGTTAGCTGGCAAGGCTGCCATCGCGGGTACGCTGACAGTGGAATCTACCGGCGAACAAGCCAAGGCCGGCCTCAATCTGTGCTCGCCGGAAGAGTTCGCCACACTGCAACAACTCAATAGCGACTACAACGGCAAGTTTGGCTTCCCCTTCATCCTCGCCGTCAAGGGTGCGACCGGCAAAGGACTGACGCGCCAGCAAATCATCGCCACCTTCACGCGTCGCCTGCGCAACCAACCGGAAGATGAATTGCGCGAAGCACTGCGACAAATCGGTCGTATCGCCGAAATGCGCATCAATGATTTGCTTGGTCACGTACCTGCCATCGGTGCCACTGTGATGGAATGGGCGGAAGATATCGCGGCCTGGAGTGAAGACGAAGGCGCATTGACCTGTACCTATATGAGCGATGCCCATCGCCGCACCGCGAATCAAATCGCAGACTGGATGCGCGCAGCCGGTATGCATGCGCACATTGATCCGGTCGGCAATGTCGTCGGGCGCTATCTATCTACCGACCCGCGCGCCAAGACCCTGATCACCGGTTCGCATTACGACACCGTACGCAATGGCGGCAAGTACGATGGACGCGAAGGCATCCTGCTGGCGATTGCCGTGGTCAAACATTTGCATGAGCGCGATGAAACCCTGCCCTTCCATTTTGAAGTCATCGCCTTTGCCGAAGAAGAAGGCGTGCGTTTCAAAAGCACCTTCCTCGGCAGCAATGCCGTCATCGGCCAGTTCAATATGGCATTGCTGGACATCACTGACAAAGACGGTATCAGCATGCGTGAAGCCATCACGCAGGCCGGACATGACGTCAATGCAATCCCGCAGATCGCACGGAACCCGGACGATATTCTCGGTTATGTCGAAGTGCATATCGAACAGGGTCCGGTGCTATTGCAGCACGACCTGCCAGTCGGCATCGTCACTTCCATTGCAGGCAGCTCGCGTTACCAGGTCGAGCTGCGCGGTGTCGCCAGCCACTCCGGCACCACACCCATGTCCATGCGCAAGGATGCCGCCGCAGCTGCGGCCGAAATCATCCTCTACGTGGAACAGCGTTGCGCACTGGACCAGCACGCTTCACTGGTCGGCACAGTTGGACAGTTGCAAGTGCCGAACGGCTCCACCAACGTCATCCCCGGTCGTTGCGTATTCTCACTGGACATACGCGCTGCAGTGGACTCGGTACGCGACGCAGCGGTCGCCGATATTCTGCAACACATCGCCAGTGTCTGTACACGTCGCAACATCGATTACAAGGCCGAGCAAACCGTGGTCGCGCCTGCCGCACCCTGTGCGCCATGGCTGATGAAGCAACTATCCGCAGCCACCGAACGCGCTGGCGTGCGACCGTTCCAGCTGGCGTCCGGTGCCGGGCATGATGCAATGACCATCGCCAAGATGACCGATGTGGCCATGCTGTTCACCCGGTGTGGCAATGGCGGTATCAGCCACAATCCGCTGGAAACGATGACAGCTGATGACGCCGAAGTATCGGCCCAGATCCTGCTGGATTTCTTGCGCAACTTCAAAGAAAAATAACTAAAACAGTCAGTCTGGATCGCCTTGGCGGATCAAGTACTTTGATCCGCCCTATTTTATCGGCTGCGAGTTTTGCCGCCTGCGCACCCACTTGCCTGAAGGTACAGCCATGAAGAAGATAGCCAACCTGAAAATAAGCCAGAAACTGACGCTCAGTTTCGGCATCGTGTTTGCATTACTGGTCGTCATTACCGTACTGAGCAACATCAAGCTGATACAACTGAATGACAGCATCAATCTCATCAGCAAGGACCGCTATCCTAAGACCATACTGGCGAATGCGGTGCAGATCGAAGTCAACAAGATCGCCTTGAACCTGCGTGACATGATGTTGAGCAATGATCCGGTCAAAATCAAAAGCCTGTTCAACGATGCGCTGGCTTCCGACAAAAAGATGAAGCAAGGCCTGGATCAGCTCAAATCCATCGCGCAAACCGAAGAAGACAGACGCTATGTTGATGCAGCCATCAGCGCACGCGATCAATACGTACCGGCGCGCGACGCATTGCTGCAATTGGCGCTAGACGGCAAGACCAATGAAGCCCAGGCCTACCTCGCTGAGGTTTTCATGCCGGTACAGGTCAAGTATTTCATTGCGCTGGATGCCATGTTCGACTATCAGGGTAGCCTGATGAGCGCCGCGGGTGACGCAGCCAGCGCCAATTCGGAACAGGCACGCTGGATCATCAATATCCTCGCTGGTATGACCTTGCTGATGGCTATCGTCGTCGGCTGGTGGGTAAGCCGCAGCATCACACGTCCGCTGAACACTGCTATCACCGTCGCCCGCCGCGTGGCACAAGGCGATCTGGGCGGCCCCATCCTGGTCAAAACGAGCAATGAAGTCGGGCAATTGATGGCGGCACTGAAAGCCATGAATGACAACCTGCACCACATCGTCAGCCAGGTACGCACCGGTACCGATACCATCGTCAATGCATCCAGTGAAATCGCACGCGGCAATATGGATCTCTCATCACGCACGGAACAACAAGCCAGTTCGCTGGAAGAAACCGCATCGGCGATGGAAGAGTTGACCTCGACGGTAAAGGAAAACGCTGACCACGCGCAAGAAGCCAATCAACTGGCAGCATCTGCCTCGGATATCGCGCGGCAAGGCGGCAAGGTGGTGCATGAAGTGATCAACACCATGGCAACCATCAATACCTCATCAAAGAAGATCATGGACATTACCGGCGTGATCGACAGCATCGCCTTCCAGACCAACATCCTGGCGCTGAATGCAGCGGTAGAAGCGGCACGCGCCGGTGAACAGGGACGCGGCTTTGCCGTGGTCGCAACCGAAGTGCGCAACCTGGCGCAACGCAGTGCGACCGCGGCGCGCGAAATCAAGGCGCTGATCGATGATTCGGTCGAGAAAGTTGATAACGGCAGCAAGCTGGTGCAACGGGCTGGCCTGACCATGGATGAAGTCGTCACCAGCGTGGAACGCGTCAGCAGCATCATTGCCGCCATCAACAATGCCAGCCAGGAACAAAGTGCCGGCATCGAGCAGGTAGGACAGGCCGTGGTGCTGATCGACGAAGGGACACAACAAAATGCCGCACTGGTAGAGCAATCTGCCGCCGCAGCCCAATCACTGCGGGACCAGGCCGACCAGTTGATGCAGTTGGTCAGCATTTTCAAACTGGAGCAAAATAAGGCGGCCAGCAGCACCGCCGCACCGGAAAAGCTGCGTCTGGTGGCGACGTCCACTGCCTTGATGCCGACACAGCAAGGCGGGAGAATCGCCAGCCTTGTATCAAACTAAACCTTCTAACTAAACCGTCGAATTGAATCAAACAACGATGCAAACGAAGAGAATCAAATATTCGATAAAAATCGTTGAAAAAACCAGCTGACATGCCTTAATCTATACATGCATGTTCTTCGATCCGATGACGATTACAGTTGCAAATTGTCCATCATCGTATCGACGCTGCCGCCAGCAGCGCGTTGCACCTGTCTTAAACCCTTTTTGGGTTACCTTTTTTTGGCGACACAAAAAAGGTAACTGGCAACCGGTCCACCACCGGCAATGTCCGCGGGACTGTCTGACGACGGTCACCGTCCAAATTGAGTCTTAAACAGACAGGTATTACCATGTCAAAAACGCTGCTCATCAAGAATGCCAACGTGATCGAACAGGTCGGCCCCAGCACTAAGCTGCCACAGACTGCCGACGAAGTCATAGACGCCAGCCATCACGTCGTACTGCCCGGCCTGATCAATACCCATCACCATATGTATCAAAGCCTGACGCGGGCGGTGCCTGCTGCGCAAAATGGCGAACTGTTCAACTGGCTGACCAACTTGTATCCGATCTGGGCCAACCTGACGCCAGAGATGATCCGGATCTCGACCCAGACCGCGATGGCGGAACTAATGCTGTCGGGCTGCACCACCAGCAGCGATCATCTCTACATTTATCCAAACGGCTGTCGCCTCGACGACAGCCTGGAAGCAGCGCAGCAGATCGGCATGCGCTTCCATGCTGCGCGCGGTGCTATGAGCGTCGGCGTATCCAAGGGCGGCCTGCCGCCGGATCGCGTGGTGGAACAGGAAGCGGACATCCTGCGCGATACGCAGCGCCTGATCGAGACTTACCATGATGCCGACCGTCATGCGATGCAGCGCATCGTGGTGGCGCCCTGCTCGCCGTTCTCGGTCTCCCGCGACCTGATGCGTGAATCTGCCAGCATGGCGCGCAGCTATAAGGTATCGCTGCATACCCATTTGGCGGAAAACGTCAGCGACATCGCTTACAGCCGTGAAAAATTCAATATGACGCCAGCAGAGTACGCAGAAGACTGTGGCTGGGTCGGCCATGATGTCTGGCATGCGCACTGTGTGCAACTGGACGACGCCGGTATCAATCTGTTTTCCCATACGCACACGGGTATCGCGCACTGTCCTTGCTCCAATATGCGACTGGCGTCCGGTATCGCACCGATACGCAAGATGCTCGATGCCGGCGTTTCCATCGGCTTGGGGGTCGATGGTTGTGCATCCAACGATTCCGGCCACATGATGGCAGAAGTGAGGCAAGCCATGCTCTTGCAACGCGTCGGTTTCGGGCCGGATGCAATGACCGCCAGACAGGCGCTAGAGGTCGCCACGCTGGGCGGCGCCAAGGTCTTGAATCGTGACGACATAGGCGCGCTCAAACCCGGCATGTCAGCCGATATCGTGATGTTCGATATGCGCCAGATCGGCTTCGCCGGCGCCCTGCACGATCCGGTCGCGGCACTGGTGTTTTGCACCCCGCCAAATGTTGCCTGCAGCATCATTAATGGCCGTGTCGTCATCCGCGATGGCCAAATAACAACGCTCGATCTGGGGCAAGTCATTGAACGCCATAACAGGCTGGCAGTTGAGTTGGCAGAGGCGGCGCACTAGCGCTGCCATGCCATGTGAAAAACCAGCGGATTATATAGCCGCAGTCTTATAACCGATATTCCATAGGCATTACATTAGGCAGGCAAATTTAGACGACATTAGATGCGCTGAACGACACTACGTTAGATAGCATGCGTTGCAGCAAAAAAAGACATAAAAAAACTCGGAGACAAGCAGATGACTATTTTAGAAAAGTTTTTCAAGCTCAGCGACCACGGCACGACCGTCCGCACAGAGCTATTGGCAGGGCTGACCACCTTCCTCACGATGGCCTACATCATCTTCGTTAACCCAGCCATCCTAGGCGACGCGGGGATGCCCAAGGATTCCGTATTCGTCGCCACTTGCGTGGCCGCCGCCATCGGTACCCTGATCATGGGCCTATATGCCAACTACCCTATCGGACTGGCCCCGGGTATGGGGCTGAACGCTTACTTCTCGTACGCCGTTGTGATCGGAATGGGCTATTCATGGCAAGCTGCCCTGGGTGCCGTATTCATCTCCGGCTGCCTGTTTATGATAGTGAGCCTGTTCAAGATCCGCGAGCTGATTATCAACAGCATCCCGGTCTCACTACGAACGGCGATTCCCGCGGGTATCGGGCTCTTCCTCGGCTTGATCGCATTGAAAAATGCAGGCATCGTGGTCGGCAATCCAAATACGCTGGTCACACTAGGCAACTTGCACAGCCCGCCAGCAGTGCTGGCCATCCTAGGCTTCGTCATCATCGTCGCACTGGACCGCCTGAAAGTCCGCGGCGCAATGCTGATCGGTATTCTGGCCGTGACTGTATTGAGCTTCTTCTTTGCGGGCAATAAATTCGCCGGTGTGTTTTCGACGCCACCTTCGGTCTCGCCGACCCTGTTCCAGCTGGATATTCCGGGTGCACTGGGCATGGGCCTGATCAACGTCGTGCTGGTCTTTTTCCTGGTTGAATTATTCGATGCAACCGGCACCCTGATGGGTGTGGCGCAACGTGCCGGCCTGGTCAAAAACGGCAAAATCGAACGCCTGAATA
>JBEBUE010000061.1:0-10237 GCA_040393485.1 Herminiimonas sp. | reverse complement strand
CCTCCAGCATCAATACTTACTTCATTGCACTATTCGGCGTTGCCTGCGTACTCGCGATTGCCACCGCAGCACGTTTCTATATGGTGTCCTGGCTGGGTGAGCGTGTCACCGCAGATGTGCGAAATGCAGTCTATTCACATGTAGTGACACAGAGCCCGCAGTTTTTTGAAACGACGCAAAGCGGTGAAGTACTGTCGCGCATCACCACTGACACGACGTTGATCCAGACCCTGATCGGCACCAGCATTTCGATGGCCTTGCGCAATGCCCTGCTGTTCGTCGGCGGCCTGGTCATGCTCTTCATTACCAGCATCAAACTCTCGTCCATTATTCTCGTCACGCTAGCCTTCGTCGTCCTGCCTATCGTCTGGTTCGGTCGCCGCGTGCGTAGCCTGTCGCGCGATTCACAGGATCGCGTTGCCGATGCATCGGCACTGGCTGGTGAAATCCTGAATGCCATGCCGACCGTGCAAGCCTATACCCATGAAAAAATCGAGGCACAGCGCTTCGGCAAAACGGTAGAGAATGCATTCAAAACCGCGATGCGACGCATACGCGCACGCTCGCTGTTGACCATGATTGCGATCCTGCTGGTATTCGGCGCCATCGTCTTCGTATTGTGGCTGGGCGCGCACGCCGTGATAGATGGCACCATGAGCGGAGGTCAGCTCGGCCAGTTCATCTTGTACTCGGCTATCGTCGCCGGTGCGATTGGCGCCTTGTCGGAAGTGCTGGGTGATGCGCAACGTGCTGCCGGCGCAACCGAGCGCCTGCTGGAATTGCTGTCCGTGCAATCGCCCATCTCATCACCGGCACAGCCGCATGCACTGCCGCCGCGCCGCGCCAATGGTGCGGCACTGACGCTGGATCTGGTGACCTTTCACTACCCTTCACGCCCGTTGACACCGGCCTTGTCCAATTTTTCGGTAGCCATACAAGCCGGAGAAACGGTCGCCATCGTCGGCCCGTCCGGTGCGGGTAAAACGTCATTGTTCCAATTACTGCTACGCTTTTACGATCCGCAGGAAGGCGTCATTGAACTTGACGGCATCGATATCCGCGATCTTGATTTGCATGACTTGCGTAATACGATAGGTATCGTGCCGCAAGACACTGTGATCTTTTCGGCGAACGCGATGGAGAATATCCGCTATGGTCGCCCGCAGGCGACGGATGAGGAAGTAATCGCAGCCGCCCGCCTTGCTGCCGCACATGAATTCATTGAACGCCTGCCCGAAGGTTACTTATCCTTCCTCGGCGAACGTGGTGTACGTTTATCCGGCGGACAGAGACAGCGCATCGCCATCGCGCGCGCCTTATTGAAGAATCCGCCATTGCTCCTGCTCGATGAAGCCACCAGCGCGCTTGATGCGGAATCCGAACGCCTGGTGCAAGGCGCGCTGGAAGCGGCGATGGTCGGCCGTACAACATTGGTGATTGCACACAGGCTGGCAACGGTACAGCGTGCCGACCGGATTATCGTGATGGAACATGGCCGCATTGTCGAAACCGGCACCCACGCATCACTGGTTGCTGCGGGCGGCCTGTACGCTAGCCTGGCGGCACTGCAATTCGGACAACATTAATTATCCTGCGGCGCTTTTACTGTTTCAGCAACAGCCATTTGCGTGGGCCGGGTCTGTAGGCTGGCACCTCATCCGGCAGCGACATATTGACGGCCTGGAGTATCTCGAGTTGTTTACCGTTGCGTACAAAGAGCCAGGTGGCGCCCTTATCGGCGCCTTGCAGCCAGATACTGTCATTGTCGCCGCTCATTGCAGCACAATCACCGGCCAGGCAGAGCGCATAACGACGGGTTCCAGGCAAGCCATGTACAATACCGTCGGCCTCGAATTGCACGGCAGCGCCGCTACCTGGGCCGTCGATGATTTTCCAGTCACCGCCCATATAGGCTGCATATAAGGCACGCTCAAAATTCGCGCCTAGCAATACTTTGCCAGGCAAAGGAGTCTTGGGACGCTCAAATACCTGCTCCGGCTGATTATGGATTTCGCCTTGTATCAGGCGCTTGCCGCTGGATCTGAGCTCGAGTAGCTGCTTGCCGGAAAAGTCTGCCTGCCACTTGCCTAAGCTTGCTTGTTGCAGTTTTCCTTCGGAGCTTTCAAAGCCATTGGTGTATATGGCCTGGCCGGTGTACGTATTGATCTGCCACTCAAAATTGGGACCGTGGGTCATGAGTGCTGCGCGCAATGAACCGCCTTTGGCGCTTTTATCTATCGCAAGCTGGTTGATCCAGATCCCGCTAATGTCGGCTTTGCTGGCGCTACCGGCACAAGCGGTAAGGAGTGCGCAGAGGGATGTGAGTGCAAGTACCCTAAGCATGAGAATATCCTTCCCAAGTAAACTCGATGTAAAAGAGGGGAACTGCCCAGGTTTTCAGTTTGACGTTGTTATCGCTAAAAAGCTATATTCAGCCTACCCACCCATAAGAGAATATGCATGAAACAGTATCTTGATCTGGTGCAAACAGTACTGGACACCGGCAGCTGGCAAGAAAATCGTACCGGTATTCGTACCATCAGTATCCCCGGTGCAATGTTGCGCTTCGATCTGCAAAAAGACGGCTTCCCCGCGATCACGACCAAACGCCTGGCGTTTAAATCCGTCATCGGTGAATTGATAGGATTCCTGCGAGCAACCCGTAGCGCTGCTGACTTCCGCGCGCTGGGCTGCAAGGTCTGGGATCAGAATGCCAACGAAAATACCGACTGGCTGAACAATCCTTACCGCAGCGGTCCTGATGACCTGGGTCCGGTATATGGTGTGCAGTGGCGCCAATGGCCAGCCTATAAATTGCTGGACGCAAGCGCAACGGCGCAGATCGCCGATGCGCAAAAGCGTGGCTTCCGCGTCGTATCCGCCGTCAACGACGAAGGCAAGGATAAAGTTTTGCTGTACAAGGCGATCGATCAACTGCGTGATTGCCTTGATACCATCATCAAGAATCCGGGCAGCCGCCGCATCCTGTTCCACGGCTGGAACTGTGCCGACCTGGATGCCATTGCGTTGCCAGCCTGCCACTTGCTGTACCAGTTCATCCCGAATGCTACTACCAAGGAAATCTCGCTCTGCCTCTACATCCGCAGCAACGATATCGGCCTCGGTACGCCTTTCAACCTGGCTGAAGCCGCCGCCTTGCTGCACGTGGTTGGCCGCCTGACGGGCTACACGCCGAAGTGGTTCACCTACTTCATCGGCGATGCGCATATTTACGAAAATCACCTGGACATGCTCAATGAGCAAATGACCCGTGAACCGCATCCTGCGCCGAAGTTGGTGCTGTCAGATCGCATCCCCGATTACGCCGTCACCGGCAAGTACGAGCCAGAATGG
Source organism: Herminiimonas sp. (assembly GCA_040393485.1). Taxonomy (GTDB): domain Bacteria; phylum Pseudomonadota; class Gammaproteobacteria; order Burkholderiales; family Burkholderiaceae_D; genus Oxalicibacterium. The sequence continues at coordinate 6,883 of JBEBUE010000061.1, read as the reverse complement.
CTGGAAAAACTCGAACCAAGCGATTTCAGCCTGGAAAACTATCAACACCACGCGCCGCTCACCGCGCCTATGGCTGTTTAACTACGGTTGTTTAATTCAACAAGACTATGCCCGCACACCTGACCATCGTCGTCGCTACCGATAACAAAAACGGCATCGGCATCAATAACACCCTGGCCTGGCACCTGCCGGAAGATCTGGCGCATTTCAAGCGCACGACCTCCGGCCACCCGATCATCATGGGGCGCAAGACCTTCGACTCGATTGGCCGTCCGCTACCGAACCGTCGCAATATTGTTATCACCCGTAACAAGGAGTGGCAGCACGCAGGCGTTGAAGCCGTCCCCTCGCTAGACGCCGCCAAGGCGCTGGTCGGCGACAACCAGGCTTTCATCATCGGTGGCGCGCAAATCTATGCCGATACCGTGGCGCAGGTAGACCGCCTGATCGTGACCGAAATTGACAAGTCCTTCGATTGCGATGCATTTTTCCCGGCAATCGACCCCAAACTGTGGCGGGAAACCGCTCGGGAAACCCATCATTCCGAGGCCAACGGTTTCGATTACGCCTACGTCACATACGAACGTATCGCCTGATCTGAACAGATTTGTAACACTGGGGTCACAGTAGTGACGCACTATGCCGCTGATAGGCCAATCAGCGGCTTTTTTCTCCCCAAATCCTGCGTATATCTGCGAAAATTCGCATTCTTTATCTGACGTACCAGACTAGCTGGTGCGCCGCACTTTTCGTCTTGTTGGAGACCTCATGAAATTCCGCTTCCCCATCGTCATCATCGATGAAGATTTCCGTTCCGAAAACACCTCCGGGCTCGGTATCCGCGCGCTGGCTGAAGCGATCGAGAAAGAAGGCATGGAAGTGCTGGGGGCAACCAGCTACGGCGACCTGTCGCAGTTCGCGCAGCAGCAATCGCGCGCCTCCGCCTTCATCCTGTCCATCGACGATGAAGAATTCGGCGCTGGTTCGTTTGAAGAAACCGATTACGCATTGAAATCGCTGCGCGCTTTCGTCGAAGAAATTCGCCACAAGAACGCCGACATCCCGATCTACCTGTATGGCGAAACCCGCACCTCGCGCGATATCCCTAACGATATCCTGCGCGAGCTGCACGGCTTCATCCATATGTTTGAAGACACACCGGAATTCGTCGCACGCCACATCATTCGCGAAGCCAAATCCTACATGGATGGCCTGTCGCCACCATTCTTCCGCGCGCTGGTGCATTACGCGCAGGATGGCTCGTACTCATGGCACTGCCCGGGTCACTCCGGCGGCGTCGCATTCCTGAAATCGCCTATCGGCCAAATGTTCCACCAATTCTTTGGTGAAAACATGTTGCGTGCCGACGTTTGTAACGCCGTGGAAGAGCTCGGCCAGCTGCTCGATCACACCGGCCCGGTTGCCGCCTCCGAACGCAATGCTGCGCGCATCTTCAATGCCGATCACTGCTACTTCGTCACCAACGGCACCTCGACCTCGAACAAGATGGTGTGGCACTCGACCGTCGCGCCGGGCGATATCGTCGTGGTTGACCGCAACTGCCACAAATCCATCCTGCACTCAATCATCATGTGCGGTGCGATTCCTGTATTCCTGATGCCGACGCGTAACCACCTCGGCATCATTGGCCCGATCCCGCTGTCGGAATTCTCGATGGATAACATCCGCAAAAAGATCGAAGCCAATCCGTTTGCACGCGAAGCCGCGAACAAAAAACCACGCATCCTGACCATCACGCAATCAACATACGACGGCGTGATCTACAACGTGGAAACACTGAAAGACATGCTGGACGGCGAGATCGACACCCTGCACTTCGATGAAGCATGGTTACCGCACGCGACCTTCCACGATTTCTACAAAGACATGCACGCAATCGGCAAGGACCGTCCGCGCGCCAAGGAGTCGATGATCTTCTCGACCCAATCGACCCACAAATTGCTGGCTGGCCTGTCGCAGGCATCGCAAATCCTGGTGCGTGAATCGCAAAGCGTGAAGCTGGATCAGGATGCCTTCAATGAAGCCTATCTGATGCACACCTCGACTTCACCGCAGTATTCGATCATCGCCTCCTGCGACGTCGCCGCTGCCATGATGGAAGCACCAGGCGGTACCGCACTGGTCGAAGAAAGCATCCTCGAAGCGCTGGACTTCCGTCGCGCCATGAAAAAGATCGATCAGGAATGGGGTCAGGACTGGTGGTTCCAGGTCTGGGGACCGGACAGCTTCTCGGAAGACGGCATAGGCTCGCGTGAGGACTGGCGACCTGGCGCCGGGCTTCAACATGCTGGATCCGATCAAGGCGACCATCGTCAATCCGGGCTTGTCACTCGATGGCAAGTTCAGCGACTCCGGCATTCCGGCATCCATCGTCACCAAATACCTGGCTGAACACGGCGTCATCATTGAAAAATGCGGCTTGTACTCATTCTTCATCATGTTCACCATCGGCATTACCAAGGGTCGCTGGAATACGCTGCTGACCGCGCTGCAACAGTTCAAGGACGACTACGACAAGAACCAGCCTATGTGGCGCATCCTGCCGGAATTTTCTGCGGCTAATCCGCGCTATGAGCGTATCGGCCTGCGTGACCTGTGCCAGCAGATCCATGATTTCTACAAGGCCTACGACGTCGCACGCCTGACGACAGAGATGTATCTGTCCGACATGCAACCAGCAATGAAGCCATCGGATGCGTTTGCAAAAATGGCGCACCGCGAAATCGACCGCGTACCTATCGACGAACTCGAAGGTCGTGTTACCTCCATCCTATTGACGCCGTATCCACCGGGTATTCCTTTGCTGATCCCGGGTGAACGCTTCAACAAGACCATCGTCGATTACCTGCGCTTTGCACGTGACTTCAACGAAAAATTCCCGGGCTTCGAAACCGATGTCCACGGCCTGGTCAAACGTGAAGTCGATGGCAAACGCGATTATTTTGTTGATTGCGTTCGTCAGTAATTCGACATCAGCACAGGCCTGAGCAAAGGAGTAGGCAATGAAGCCTCGTATCAGCGTCATCACCCTCGGCGTCGATGATCTGGAACGAGCGCTGCACTTCTATCGCGATGGTCTGGGCCTGGCGACGCAAGGCATCATCGGCAGCGAATTCGAACACGGCGCGGTTGCCTTCTTCGACTTACAAGCTGGCCTCAAACTGGCATTGTGGCCACGTGCCAGCCTGGCACACGATGCAGGTATTCCGCTCTCTCCTGCCAGTTCCAGCGAACTCAGCATAGGCCACAATGTCTCATCGAAAGCCGAAGTCGATGCGGTCATGCTGCAAGCCAGGAGTGCCGGTGCTGAAATCATCAAGGCGGCACAAGATACTTTCTGGGGCGGCTACGCAGGTTACTTCAAAGACCCCGACCAGCATCTGTGGGAAATCGTCTGGAACCCGGCATGGGATGCACCGGACTGAACACCGCAGCACCCTCAGTCAAGCAGAAAAGTTTTATGAAAAAAATCGCACTCTTACTCGCTGCGCTGATCGTTTCAGCCAGCAGCTACTCAGCCGACAACGGCAGCCGTGTCATTAAAACCGGGCTTTTCCCCGCGACCAAAGGCATGGTAGTCGTCGCCGAAGGTGACTATGAACCGCGTGGCATAGGCAGCTACACGCTGCGCGTCTATGCAAAGAATGACCCGGCCTACCCATATGATGAATTCCTCACCGGCACGATACGCCCGCGTAACGGCACGGTAGAAAGCCTGACCTTCGCCGACATCGACCGCGACGGCACACCGGAAATCATCGTCACCACACGCTATGTCGGCAGCGGTAACTACGTCACAGTCGACGCCTTCCGTCTGCGCAAGAAGAACCTGCAACTCGTCACCTCGATTGCAGGCATGGATGCCAGCAAGGATGCGATACAGGCATTGAAGAAGAAACTCAGCAGCAAATAAGTAGCCGATCAGAAATGAAACCTGTGGGTGAGACGCTGCTCTTCCCCACTCACGCCCAGCTATTCCCCAGCAAAGCCACCAGGCTGCCCACCAGCAGCAACCATAGCGGGTGTATCCGCGTCTTCCAGGCCAGCAAGGCACTGACAACAGTAATCACCGTCAGCAGCCAGTTGGTATCGGAAGCATGCGCAATCACCGCAGCGCTGGCGGCCACGATACCAGCCGTCACCGGCACCATGCCTGACTGTATATAAGCACGCCACGGCTTATCCTTGAAGCGCTCCCATGCATGTAGCGACATGATGGTCAGTAATGACGATGGACCGAATTTGGCGATGGCAGTAACCAGCATCCCGGCCCAGCCCGCCACCTGCCAGCCGACCAGATTCACTATCATCATGTTCGGCCCCGGCGCGGCCTGGCTCAGGGCAAACAAGGCACTAAATTCTTTTGCCGTCATCCATTGATGGACTTCGACTACCTGGCGTTGCATCTCCGGCAGGATGGCATTACCGCCGCCGAATGCCAGCAACGACAGTTGCGAAAAAATGAGGAATAAGGCGATCAGGGTCTGCGTCATTTCTTACCCCTCGCGGTGACCCAGATACTCAATGGCGTCATCGCCAGCATCACCCATAGCAAAGGCCAGCGCAGCAACGCGATCATTACAAAGCACAGTACCGCGATCAGTGCCATCCAATACTGCTTGCGCAACTGCACCGCAATCTTGAGCGCCATCGAGACCAGCAAACCGGCCGCCGCTGCGGCCAGTCCGGCAAATACATGCGCCACCTGTGCATCATTCTGGAAACGCTCATACAGCATGCCCAGCATCACCAGCACCACCGACGGCATCGCGACCAGGCCGAGGATGGAAACAAAGGCTCCCTTCACGCCGCGGAAGCGCATGCCGACCGCGACCGACAAATTAATCATATTGCCGCCGGGCAGGAACTGACACAGGCCCAGCAATTCGGTGAACTCGGTTTCATTCAGCCAGCGTTTATCTTCGACCAGCATGCGATGTGCCAGCGGCAAGGCACCACCAAACGCCATCATCCCCAAGCCCAGAAAACCGAGGAATAATTGCCGCAGGCCTGGCGCATTGACCTGTTCCTGCGTGGCTTGCGCTATTTGTGTACTGCTTTCCATGATCTTGCTTCCATCAGACAACTCAATAGACGAAAGCTTACGCTTGCCACGTCATTCAGTCTAATATATGGAATCATAGCTAATCATACTTAAAACATATGTCATCGATAGACTTGCGCCTGCTGCGTTACTTCGTCGTCGTAGCGGAAGAAGGCCACCTCACTAAGGCCGCACAACGCATAGGCATACAGCAACCGCCGTTGAGCCAGCAAATCCGCGCACTGGAAAATGAACTGGGCGTCACCCTATTCCGCCGCATGCCACGTGGCATGGAGCTCACCGAGAGCGGACAAGCCCTGCTGATCGATGCACGCCTGATACTGGAACAGGTCAACACGACGATAGAAGGTGTGCGCCGTATCTCGCTCGGTGAAAGCGGCCGCCTCGCAGTCGGCTTCACCGAATCAGCCGCCTTGCACCCTTTCATCCCGGCCGTGATACGTGCATTCCGCCAGAAATCACCGGGCGTCATCATGGCCGTCGAAGAAAGCAATACCAACGATCTCGTCGAAGACCTCCGGCACAACCGCCTCGACGTCGCCTTCATCCGCTCGCCTATAGGCAGCGCTGCTGGCCTGAAGATGGAAACCATGCTGGTAGAAGAAATGATCGTCGCGCTGCCGATCACGCATAAGCTAGCGCAACGTCGCAAAAGCCTGCCGCTGACTGCATTAGCCGAAGATGATTTCATCCTTAACCGTCGCCCGAGCGGCCCTGGCCTGTACGACAGCGTCATCGCGGCCTGCCGCGCAGCCGGCTTCAGCCCGCGCGTGGTGCAGGAAGCCCGCAAGAATTTATCAACATTAAGTCTGGTAGCAGCGGGACTGGGAGTGTCTATCGTTCCCGCTTCGATGCGGCATGTGCAACTGAAGGAAGTGGTTTACCTGAAGCTGGAACAGGCACCCGACCTGCGCGCGCCATTGCATCTGGCGTATCGGGATGAAGCGCAATCGGGTGCGGCGGAGAAGATGATCGAGGCGAGGAAGCTGGCGCAGCGCTGACAGTCGCAAGCTAAATGCGTTAGCCGCGCACTGCTTCCTCGACTTCGTCCTGCTGCGTAGCAGGTTGGGCTTCTGGTTGCATTTGCGGTTTTGCTTCCGGTTGCGCCTGACTTGGCGCTTCCGTCTGTACTACCGGAGGTTTGGCTGTATGTTTGGCAACCTGCACGCCTTCGATAAAGCTTGCTGCATCTTTGGCCATATCCTCTACCACCGCATCGCCGCGGTGCGACATCCCGACCATGAAGCCTACGCCCGGCACCGTAGGATGCTGGCAATACAGTGAATCGAATTGCAGCATCAGCTTCACGGTTTCGGTAGCTGAGGTGGAGGTCCTGGCCTTCATGTCTTCGGTCACGCCGACATACTTTACGCACGGATAACCGCGCTGCTCGGTATATTCAAAATCTGCCGAGACCGGTTTGAAGCGCTCAGTCGGGGAGTCGGCTTGCACGCCTTGTTTCACCAGCGTCTCAAACTCATCCTTGCCCTTGAAATCAGGCAGGGCAAACAGGCTGACTTGCGCAATAAAGCTTTCATTGGCTGCATCACCAACACGCGCAAAAGCCAGCTCGGCCTGCGATGATTTGGCAATCATCCAGTCACCGGTAAGCGGTGCACGTACATCGAGGAAGGCATTCGCAAACATCTTCCCGGCCGGCACCAGTGCCTGCGCGTGGGACAGCGCAGGCAACACCGCAGGAACGACACACAGCAACGCGACCATGCGCGCATATTTTTTCATGGGAAAACCAATTCGACGCATCAGGTTTTAGGTAGGGTCACACCGTGTTGGCCT
>JBEBUE010000060.1:0-10240 GCA_040393485.1 Herminiimonas sp. | reverse complement strand
CATATCAATCAATGCGTTCAGCAGATACTTCCCTTTTTCTTTCCTCGCACGCCTGTAAACAACCTGCCGACAAGTAATCCCCGGCGCAAGGCCTACTGCTGCTATACTCGCGGCACACGGCATACCTCCAGTCACCTTGCCGCTGTCTTGCGACTTCCGCACCCCAATCCCCGTTTGCCTGCGACTGGCGCCCATTGCGGCGACAGGCCGATAATTTTCTATTGAGTATCCATGTCTTTTACTGACCTCGGCTTAGCCGAAGGAATTGTTCGCGCCGTTACTGAAAACGGTTATACCAACCCGACCCCGATCCAGGCACAAGCGATCCCTGCCGTACTGGCAGGCGGCGACTTGCTCGCTGGCGCACAAACCGGTACCGGCAAAACCGCAGGCTTCACGCTGCCGGTATTACACCGACTTGCCACCAGCGGTACGCCACACGCTTCTGCCACTGCGCCGCGCCCTATCCGCGCCCTGGTGCTGACACCGACTCGCGAACTGGCGGCACAAGTCGAAGAAAGCGTACGCACCTATAGCAAATACCTGAATCTGAACTCCGCTGTCATCTTCGGTGGCGTCGGTATCAATCCACAAATCAAATTGCTCAAGCATGGCGTCGATATCCTGGTTGCAACCCCAGGCCGCCTGCTCGATCACATGCAACAAGGCACGGTCAACCTAAACCACATCCAGATACTGGTACTGGACGAAGCTGACCGCATGCTGGACATGGGCTTCATCAAAGACATCCGCCGCGTACTGGCAGTGCTGCCAAAGAACCGTCAGAACCTGTTGTTCTCGGCGACCTTCTCGAACGAGATCAAGGCATTGGCTGATGGCTTGCTGAATTCACCAGCGACGATAGAAGTCGCACGTCGTAATTCAACAGTCGAAATCATCGAACAAAAAATCCATCCGGTTGATCGGGACAAAAAGCACCCGATGCTGGCACACCTGATCAAGAGCAATAACTGGTCGCAGGTACTGGTCTTCACACGTACCAAACACGGTGCCAACAAACTGGTGGAACAACTGGAAAAAGACGGTATCAGCGGCATGGCCATCCACGGCAACAAAAGCCAGTCGGCCCGTACCCGTGCGCTCAGCGAATTCAAGGATGGCAGCCTTCAAGTACTGGTTGCCACCGACATCGCGGCTCGCGGTATCGACATCGATCAATTGCCGCACGTGGTGAACTATGATTTGCCGAACGTTCCGGAAGACTATGTCCACCGCATCGGTCGTACCGGCCGTGCAGGTGCGACCGGCGAAGCAGTTTCGCTGGTCTGCGTCGATGAACTGGAAATGTTGAAAGACATCGAGAAGCTCATCAAGCGCAAATTGCCATCGGAAGTGATTCCTGGTTTCGAGCCTGACCTGAACGCGAAGCCGCAACCTATCCAGCGCCGCAGCAATGATGCGCAAGGTCGCCGTCCACAAGGCCAGGGCCGCAACGCGCCGGCAAAATCCGGCAAGGCACCGGCACCGAAACCAAACGGTCCGTCGCGCGGTGGCTTCGGTGGTGGCAATTCCAATGCACGTCCGGCGGCACCGCACCGCTCAGGCGGACGCGGGCGCTAATTCCCCCGCCTGCTAGCGGAACCCGTCCCGCGATCGGTTCCGCTCTCCTGCCTCGCCCTCTGCGGCAAGCCCCCTGCAGCCTATCTCATGGTTGATTTCGGGAGGCTAAAAATTTATGATGTTTGTCCTTGCTGAGCACCTCTTTCCCGCTCTCAGGTGCATGCCGCCTGAGTTACGCTGAAGCCTTGTAAGCAATCCCCCATACATTTTTAGCGCCAGGAATACCAAACAATGGATTACGCAATTGATTATTTGCCTGTCACGACCTTACCCGTGACCGGTAGTGACAAGCTGTTTCCGGTCGGCCGCATCTACTGCGTCGGTCGCAACTACGCCGAACATGCACGCGAGATGGGACATGACCCTGATCGTGAACCGCCGTTTTTCTTCATGAAGCCGGCCGATGCTATCGCCGCCAATCATGCCACCATCCCCTACCCGCAGCTGACCCAGGATCTGCATCACGAAATCGAAATGATCGTCGCGATCGGGCGTGGCGGTACCAATATCCCGGTCGAGCACGCACTGGAACATGTGTACGGTTACGGTGTCGGCCTCGACATGACACGTCGCGACATTCAGGGTGTAGCCAAAAAAATGGGCCGTCCGTGGGAGATGGGCAAAGCCTTTGACAACTCAGCCCCTTGTACCGGCATTACACCTGCCAGCCAAATCGGCCATCCGAACCAGGGTGCAGTCTGGCTCAAGATCAATGGTGAGCTGAAACAAAAAGGCGATCTGGCCGATCTCATCTGGAATGTGCCGGAGACCATCGCCTATCTATCGAATATGATCACACTGCGTCCGGGCGACCTGATTATGTCAGGCACACCCGCAGGTGTCGGTCCGGTACAGCGCGGCGACCAGCTGGTCGGGCATGTAGACGGTCTGGAAGAACTAGTCATTACTTACGCCTGACAACGCCCGTCAGCGACTTGCTGCCGACAATAAGTCGCTCATCGCGTCGCGCCTGGCAGTATGCCGAATGGCGCGCGCGAAATCTCTGAATAAAATTAAGGTCGGCAATATTACCCATGTGCCCGCTCGCATTCTCGTACAATGAGCAGCCTGTAGACGTGGAATACCTTACCGTTGCAGAAGATGCAAAGCATAGCGTCCTTGTATAGCTTAATAATGTTTTTCCATTTTGAAATCCATCGCCTGCCGCTGCGATGAGCGCACTCCGGTGCTTGCCGCGCGCGTGCCAGACCGCATTTACATGATAGTCAGCATATGAAAACCATCAAGCCTCAAACACCAGAGGTCAGCGAAAAACACACTCCGATGATGCAACAGTACTTACGCATCAAAGCGGAGTACCCGACCACCTTGGTGTTTTATCGCATGGGCGATTTCTATGAACTATTCTTCGAAGATGCTGAAAAAGCCTCGCGCCTGCTCGGCATCACACTGACCCAGCGCGGTGCATCCAACGGTAATCCGATCAAAATGGCAGGCGTGCCTTTCCATGCAGTTGATCAGTACTTGTCCAAACTGGTAAAACTGGGCGAATCAATCGCTATCTGCGAGCAGATAGGCGATCCAGCGACCAGCAAAGGCCCGGTTGAACGCAAAGTCTTGCGCGTGATTACGCCAGGTACCCTGACCGATTCGGACTTGCTGCCTGAGAAATCTGAGCAGCCCTTACTCGCGCTGTACAGCACTACGCAACGCAAGACCACTACCATCGGCCTCGCATGGCTCTCTATGGCCAGTGGCGCATTGAAACTGATGGAATTCGCGACCGATGCACAGAATGCAAACACGCGCCTGAAGCATGAGCTGGAACGCATTGCCCCCGCGGAAATTCTGGTCTCTGGCGCAGTCAACGATTTGTTCAATGAATACGCGTTCGCCAAGAACACCACCGTGCCTGACTGGCATTTCGATATCGCGCACGGCACCAAGGCTTTATACGAACAACTGAATGTCGGTACGCTGACCGGTTTCGGCGCAGAAAACCTCAGCGCTGCCATCGGTGCTGCAGGTGCCTTGCTGCGCTATGCGCAATCGACGCAAGGCAAGGGCTTGCAGCATGTACGCATGCTGACGGTAGAAACCGAAAATGAATTCATCGGCCTCGACGCCGCTACGCGCCGCAATCTGGAGCTGACTGAAACCATACGCGGACAAGATGCAAATTCCGCGACGCTGTTTTCATTACTTGATCATTGCCGCACCGCCATGGGCTCACGTCTGTTGCGTCACTGGCTGCATCATGCACGGCGCGATCAAAGCGTGGCGATCGCACGCCATACGGCCATTAATGCATTGATGCATGCCGATGCCTGCAGTGGCCTTGCGTCGACCCTGGCATCGGTACCCGACGTCGAACGCATCACCACGCGCATCGCGCTCATGTCGGCTCGCCCGCGCGACCTGGCTGGCATGCGCGGCGGCTTACAGCAACTGCCTTCGCTGCGCGCCTATGTCTCGATGTGCAATGCCGATGCGCCTTTGCTGAAGACGATACACGACGCGCTCGCTACGCCTAGCGACTGTCTGGATCTGGTTGAACGCGCAATCGCGATGGAACCTGCGGCGATGGTGCGCGATGGCGGCGTGATCGCACGCGGCTTTGATGCAGAGCTGGATGAGCTGCGCGGCCTGTCCGAAAACGCCGGTCAGTTCCTGGTCGATCTGGAAACACGGGAACGCGCACGCACCGGCATCAATAATTTGCGGGTTGAGTACAACAAGGTGCATGGCTTCTATATCGAAGTCACGCATGGCCAGACCGATAAAGTGCCAGATGATTATCGCCGCCGCCAGACCCTGAAAAATGCCGAGCGTTACATCACGCCGGAATTGAAAGCATTTGAAGACAAGGCGCTCTCGGCACAGGAACGTGCATTGGCGCGTGAGAAGTATTTGTACGAGCAGGTATTGCTGCAAATGACGCAGCATATTGCCACCTTGCAAAACATCGCCCACGCGCTGGCACAGCTGGATGCGCTGGTAGCCTTGACCGAGCATGCATTGCGTCATAACTGGTGTGCACCGCAATTGGTTAGCGAGCCGACTATCACGATAGAACAAGGACGCCACCCGGTCGTTGAAAATCATATAGAACGTTTCATCGCCAACGATTGCCTGCTCTCCAGTGAATGCAAATTGCTATTGATAACCGGCCCGAACATGGGCGGTAAATCGACCTATATGCGCCAGGTCGCATTAATCACCCTGCTCGCCTATGTCGGCAGCTTTGTGCCAGCGACCAGTGCAGTGATTGGCCCTATTGACCGTATCTTCACGCGTATTGGTGCGGCCGATGACCTGGCTGGCGGACGTTCGACCTTCATGGTTGAAATGACCGAGTCAGCCGCCATCCTGAATGGTGCGACAGAGAATTCGCTGGTGCTGATGGATGAAGTCGGTCGTGGCACTTCGACCTTTGACGGCCTGGCGCTGGCATGGGCGATCGCCAAACACCTGATCGACAACACCAAGAGCTTTACGCTGTTTGCTACCCACTATTTCGAACTGACACAGTTGCCGGAAGTCCACCCGACTGCAGCCAATGTCCATTTATCGGCAGTGGAACATAAAGACAGTATTGTGTTCTTACATGCAGTACAAGCCGGCCCTGCTTCGCAAAGCTATGGTTTGCAAGTAGCGCAACTGGCAGGTGTGCCGCAGCAAGTGATACGCGCTGCACGCAAGCATCTCGCATCGCTGGAAGCGAATTCAATGCAGGCAACGCCACAGTTTGACTTGTTTGCCAGCGGCAGCAGTAATTCAGGTGCGATAGAAAACGAGCCTGAAACGCAAGCACCATCAGCTGTGGATGAGGCTATCGCCGCCATCAATCCGGACGTCTTGTCACCACGTGAAGCATTGGATGCACTGTATCGTCTGAAAGAACTGAGCAATCAGTAAATGACTGCATGAAACTCGCCGCCACACGATTACTGCTCTGCGTCACACTCTTGCACCCGCTATGGGTGCTGGCGAACGACGCCACGCCATTCAGCTTTGGTGTGATCGCGAAACCCGTCAAGGCTAGCGATAGTGAAGCTGTGTTGCGTGAAGCGATTACCGAGAGCGATGCCGATAACCTCGCCTTCGTGGTAGCCAGCGGTATCAAGGCGGCAGAAGAACCGTGTAGCGATAATCTCTATCGCAATCGCAAGACATTACTGGATAGTGCAAAGAACGGTGTGGTTGTCGCGATCAGCGGCAATGACTGGACCCGATGCGTCAATACCAGGAATCGTTTGATCGCAACTGACCGCATGAATCGGCTGCGTGACATGTTGTTTAGCGATGAGCTTTCACTCGGGGATAGTAAAATCCCGTTGGTACACCAATCAGCCATGCCGCAATTCCGCAGCTATGCGGAGAATATGCGCTGGCGTATCGGCGATGTGATGTTCGCCACCATCAATGTCCCGGCGAATAATAATAACTATCAGAATGCCGCTGGTCACAATACCGAATTCGAGGACCGCCAGACGGCTAATAGCGACTGGTTGAAACGACTATTCATTACGGCAAAAATCGGCAAGGTGGATGGCGTTGTGATTTTCTGTGACGGTAACCCCTTGCTGCAAGCCGAACACTCATCGATGTTCTCATCAGGAAAACGCGAAGGTTTTGCCGACCTGCGACGGCAGATACTGGCTTTCGGTGAAAAATTTCGCGGCAAGATTTTGATCGTGCATAGTGACTACAACACGCGAGCGACGGCTTCTCCGAAAGGCATCAACTGGCGCGGCAATATAGGCGCGCTACGCGTCGAACCGCCATGGCGCAAGATTCATGTGAACCCGGCGTCTGCCGATCTGTTTACGTTAATCAATCCGATCACCGTGCAAGCTGCCCGTCACTAAGCAACAATGCACACCCAATAAAAAACGGATGCTCGAAGCATCCGTTTTTTTATGCAAGTCCCTCTACAGAGACGCCAGCGTCAACTATCAGTGGATAGGATGGCTACGGAAGTGATCGCCGGCTTCGCCTTCGTCATCTTCATCACCGTGGTGGTGACCATGCGCGCCATGTACATGCTCATGTGCAATTTCTTCTTCAGTCGCAGCGCGCACTTCTGTCACTTTCAAAGTGAAGCGCAATGCCATACCTGCCAGTGGGTGATTGCCGTCGAGCACAACTTTATCGTCAGCAATGTCGGTCACCGTAAAGATCAGCGGCTGCTCATCTTCATCGTCCGCTTCAGGCGAACCTTCGAATTGCATACCTACTTCCAGTGGTTCCGGCAAACGGTTACGTGGCTCGATTTTGACCAGATTTGCATCGTATTCGCCGAAAGCATCTTCAGGCTCAACCTGGATCGTGTCCTCAAAGCCGGCTTCCTTGCCTTCCAGTGCTTCTTCGATTTTAGGCAGGGTATTTTCATAACCGCCATGCAGGTACACCATAGGCTCACGGCCTTCTTCAATCAAATCGCCTTGCGCGTCTGACAATTTGTATTCCACGGTCACGACCGTATTTTTGGCAATCTTCATGATGATCCTTTCATTAAATATGGCCGCAATTATACTCGCGCACTTATTCCGTGACACGCCAACTCTGCGCGCCGGGCAAATACGGCAGCCTATATAATGACGCCATGAAAAAATTGACCTTATTGGGCGGGATTACCGCCGCAGAATTCCTCCGCGACTACTGGCATAAAAAGCCATTGCTGATCCGTCAGGCGATTCCCGATTTCCAGCCCCTGCTGACACGCGACGAACTGTTCGAACTGGTACAGGATGAAGACGTCGAGTCGCGCCTGATTACGCATGTCAAACGCGTCTGGAATATGGACAACGGCCCATTTGAAAAAATGCCTCCGTTGACGCAAAAAGACTGGACCTTGCTGGTACAGGGTGTCAATTTGCATAATGAAGCTGTCGATGCACTGATGCGTGAATTCAGCTTTATCCCGGATGCACGCCTGGATGACCTGATGATCAGCTATGCCACCGAAACTGGCGGCGTCGGCGCACATTTCGATTCCTACGATGTGTTCTTGCTGCAAGCGCATGGCCACCGCCGCTGGCGCATCGGCGCGCAAACCGACCTCACACTGGTCGACGGCATGCCTTTGAAGATCCTCAAGAACTTCCAGCCAGAAGAGGAATTCATCCTCGCTCCCGGCGATATGCTGTACCTGCCACCACAGTACGCACACGAAGGCGTCGCCATGGACGAATGCATGACCTACTCCATCGGCTTCCGGGCGCCGTCCTACCAGGAACTGGGCGAAGCCTTCCTGGAATCCATGATAGATACCATCGACCTGCCTGGTCGCTATGCTGACCCTGACCTGAAACCAGCCAAGCACCCTGCCGAGATCAGTAGCGCGATGCTGTCACGTATCGCTGCAGAATTGAACAAGGTGCGCTTCACGCAGGAAGATATCGCACTCTTTGTCGGCGAGTATTTGTCCGAGCCTAAAGCGCAAATCTATTTCGATGCGCCAGAAGAAAACCTGACTCGCGCGCGCTTTCTGCAACATGCCAAGAAAAACGGCGTAAAACTTTCCCTTAAGAGCCTCATGCTGCATCGCAGCAATTATGTCTTCATTAATGGCACTTCCTTCGAGGTCGGGGATGAGGATTTGGCTATTTTGAAGGAACTTGCAAACGTAAGATCCCTGAGTGGAACGCTTATCACTTCCGCTTCTGCCGATGTCATCGATGCGCTGCACACATGGCACAAAGATGGCTGGTTACTACTGGGTTCCTAACAAATCACGTCACAATTCATTCATATTTTGTTACAAACTAGCACTTACCAAAATGTAAAAGTGTTGTGTCACAAACAAAAAGAAGCGCTATAATTACCGGTTAGGAAGGTTTCGTTTCATCGCACCGCAACATTATGGTTCGAAATACTACGAAGCACCCTATAGAGCGATAATTACCGGTAATTATTCATCGCAAATTAACATCAACCTAGTTATTGAAAGATAATCATGACAAAATCCTTGCTGATCGCATCCCTGTTGGCTATCGCTTTGACCGCTTGCAGCAAAAAAGAAGAAGCTCCTGCAGCACCAGCAGCAACTGAAGCACCTGCAGCTGCTCCAGCAGCAGAAGCTCCAGCAGCACCAGCAGCAGCTCCTGCTGAAGCACCAGCAGCTCCTGCAGCAGAAGCTCCAGCAGCTCCTGCAGCAGCTCCAGCTGAAGCACCAGCAGCTAAGTAATTAATCCAGTTTCTGGATGAAAAAGCCGACCTTCGGGTCGGCTTTTTTATGTCTGCAGCATTCTTTTCAATCGCTGCATCAAGGGTGTACAACTTCCATCCAGCTAAAGCCCTCTTCCTGACATGCAATCATGACTTCGACACTATCTGCCACCACACCGGTCAAGGCTGCCCGCGCCAATTCCGGCGTATTGTTTTTCAGACTGAGGTGCGCCCCCACTATGCGCTGTAGTCGCGACTTATCCAGTGCAGCCAATATCTCTCCCGCCGCATGATTCGACAGATGCCCATACTCGCCGCCTATGCGTTGTTTGAGTGAAGGCGGGTATGTGGAGTTGATGAGCATTTGGCGGTCATGATTACACTCCAGCATCAAGGCATCACAGGCGTCCAGCGCAGCGATCATATGCGCTGTACCATGCCCGGCATCGGTCAGCACCCCTAACCTGCGCGCACCATCGCTGGCGACGTATTGCACCGGCTCACGGGCGTCGTGCGGCACGGTATACGGCGACAACTCCAGATCACCTATCGCAAAGCGCTCACTGTCACGACAGAAATGCAATTGCACGCCGTCGCACTTGTCGTGCACCGCTTGGTAAGTACCATAGGTTAACCAGACCGGTAGCTTGTGCCGACGGGCGAACTTGAATACGCCGCCTACATGGTCCTGATGTTCGTGGGTAACAATGATGCCGGAGAGATCCGTCGGGAGCATCTGCAATCTGGCCAGACGTCGTTCGGTTTCCTTGATACCAAAGCCGCAATCCAGCATCAGCGTAGTACGCGTCGTGCCAGATTGGGTGGAGATGAGTAAAGCGTTTCCTTCACTGCCACTGCCGAGGCTGGCAAATTTCATGCGCAGGCCTCGTCAGCAGGCATTACTACAGATTACTTCAATTGCTCGTTCAACAGGCTCAGGATGCGTTCGCCTGTTTTCGACGATTCCAGCTTGCCGTCACTGTTCAGCACTGTGATCTGGCTGGTATCACCGGAGCTCTTGATTGCAACGCGATAGCGTGCCGCGGCCTTATCTTTTTCAGCCTTGGAAGAACCAAAGGTGAACAGATTCGCGAAGAAACCTTTTTTCTCGGTGTTTTTCGCATCGTCACCCTGGTCTACATAACGTACGAAGTACAAGCCCTGGCTACGATCACGGTCTTCGACTGTAAAGCCGACGCGATCCAATGCCAGGCCAACACGACGCCATGCGCGCTCAAAGCTTTCATCAACCTGTACGTAATTGCCACTTGGTGCCTTGACCAGTTTAGCGCGCGAAGACTGCGCCACGACGTTAGCAACAGCTGCTTTCGCACGAGTGTCTTCAGCGCCCAGCGCAACCATCAGGCGCGACAGGAATTCTGCTTCCAGGTCAGGATCGGAGGCACGTGCGGTCCATACCGTGGTTTCTTTGTCGGTACCGGTCAGGACTTCTTCGGCACCGCGATGGCTGATGTAAATTTCAGTAGTGCCGTTCGCACCGCGCTCGAGACGAGTGCGGAACTTG
>JBEBUE010000059.1:0-10336 GCA_040393485.1 Herminiimonas sp. | reverse complement strand
TCCAGTACGCGTGGCGAACCATTGATATTGACGGTGAATTCGGTGCTGCCAAATTTGGCGGTACCACCCGGCAAGATCAGATTTTGTGTGTTTATCGCATTGACGACATCGGTCGGTGACAAGCCCTTGGCTTGCAGCGCCTGTGAATCCAGATCAACGGAAACGACGCGGCTTTTACCACCATAGGGATAAGGAATCGCGACGCCAGGTATGGTGACCAGCTTGGTTCGCACCGAGTTGAGGGCAATGTCGAACAAGCCTTGTTCCGACATGGTCGCGCTGGACAAACCCAGCTGTATGACCGGAATACTGGAGGCGGAATACTTGATGATGAGCGGCGGTGTCATGCCGGGCGGCATCTGGCGCAAGATGGCTTGCGAGACCGAAGTCACCTGGGCAATAGCCGTCTGGATGCTGGCGCCAGGCTGGAAAAATATCTTGATAACGGCCACCCCGGCCACCGTTTGCGATTCGATGTGCTCAATATCGTTAACAGTCGTGGTCAGCACCCGCTCATTGACAGCAGTCACCCGCTGACCCATCTCCTGTGCGGACAAACCATTGTAGTTATAGATAATGCTGATGACCGGAATATCGATTTCCGGAAGGATATCGGTCGCCATGCGCATCAGCGCAATAGGCGTGGCAAGAAAAATCAGCAGCGCCATCACGAGGAAGGTATACGGCCGCCGCAAGGCGATTTTGACAATCCACATCGAATAATTTCCGTTCTTGTTTGGGATACCGCCGGGCTGCACCTCCGGAATGCCAGCCTGTGCATGGCAAAAAGCGAGAGCCCTGGGCATTAAGTGCCATCAGGCCGTCAATATACCGCGCAGTCTAGGTCTTGTTGCTGACTGGAAAATGACAAATTTGTCATTTTTGTGCGCTTGTAAGCGACAGGCAGTGCAAGAGCAGCGATTTTACGCCTATCCCTGTCAATATTTCCGCCTATACATCTGCCGCTGATGACGGCTGTTAAAAGACTCTAAAACGTGCAAATAAGGGGCAGGATTTGGTGTAATCTGCAGGATATGCGGAGCGATTGAGGCCGCACTAAAAAATATAAAGACACACCAGATAGACAAGGCCAGCGCATAGCGGGGGCCACGGAGGAGACATGAGGACGATAACGTGCGCCTTGCTGGCGCTCTGTTTAGTCGCCTGCGGTAAAGCAGTCGAAACCCGGAGCAGCGATGCACCGGAACGCCACAGCAGCCTGAACCGGGAAGCCGAATTCGCACTGACGACCGAGCAGTTCGCCAGCGCATTCAATGCGACATCGCGCGCCTACGGCCAGCCATTCAAAATCAATAAGGTCGAAGTGCAACACGGTCCGGTGCACGACTACTTCCAGTACAGCTTCCCCAGCGGAATCTCGTTGACAGCCGCCGTTTCCAAAGACAGCGGCCAAATCACCAGCGTCACTGCAGTGGTAGCCGAACACGGTGCCACCGCGGAGAACCGCAGCAACCTGATGGCCATTTCTGAAGTCGTCGCGGCCGCCGTCAATCCGCGCCTGAGCCAGGGCAAGACCACTGAACTGGTACAAGACATGCTGCGGGAAGTCAGCGCCAGCCAGGATGTCGGCAAATTCCCGCAACGCTTCATCAACAACGTCCGCTATGTATTGCGCAACGGCAGCGGCATAGGCTATTGGTGGATTGCCAACCCAGTCTGACTCCCGCTCGCGATACCCGGCCGCAGGGGAGCCAGCAGCCGGTTTGTCGGTCATACGACAACATGTCACCGCACGACTTGATTTGGCAGCAAAACTCCCCCAGTATTTATCCGCGTTTGTTAACAGCAAGCTCACACTTAAATATGGCATTCGCTTACCTATTCGGCCATAATGCCCAGAGGCAAGAACCCATATAAAACCGCCGCTCCTCCGCCTTCTCACTGCATCAAAAAACCACACGTCAGGAAAGCCTGCCCACATGAAAAATTGGACAATCAAACAACGGATCCTCGGAAGCTTTGCGCTCATCCTTCTGTTGATGGCCTTGATGGCAGCAGTGGCATGGGTGCGACTGGCAAAAATCGATGACGCGGCCAGCAGCCTGCAGGATGATTCGACCCCCGGTTTGCATGCCAGTGCGATGATCAATGCCTACTGGTATGAGAACTACATGCTGACGCAACAGGTCGCAGAAATCGCCGAGACCGAAGCCAGCCGCAAGGATGACCTCGCCAAACTGCAAGTGAATAACGATCATCTCAATGCGATGCAAATGGAGTACGAGAAATCGATCTTCACCACCGACGACAAAACCCAGTTCGAAGAATTCAAACAATCACGCGCGAAGTATCAGCAGATCCAGCAGGAAATCCTGCGCCAGGACCTGAGCCGTGCGTCGCCGCAGGTACACAAATTATTCATCGAGCAATTGCGCCCGGCCTGGAAAGAAGCGCACGCACAAATCCAGAAAATCACTGAAAACAACAAGATCATCGCCGATCAATCGGCCCAGCACATCATCGACTCCGTCCATCAGGCCAAGATCAATATGGTGGCGGCGCTCATCATCGCCTTGTTGACAGCAATCATCTGCGGCTATTTCCTGCTGCGCGCGATTACCATCCCTATGCAAAAACTGATCGGCATACTCGATGTCATGCGCTCCGGTGATTTTTCGCAGCGCCTGCATCTGGAACGCAAGGATGAATTCGAACACCTGGCGTCCGGCTTCAACCGCATGACGGACGAACTGACCATCCTGGTTGGCCAGGCACAAAAATCCTCCGGCCAGGTCTCTAGCTCGGTCACCGAAATTGCCGCCACCTCCAAACAACAACAGGCAACCGCAGCAGAAACTGCGGCCACCACGACTGAAATCGGCGCGACCTCACGCGAAATCTTCGCCACCTCACGTGACCTGGTGCGTACCATGAACGAAGTGTCGCTGGTGTCGGAGCAGGCAGCAACGCTGGCGGGCAACGGCCAGACCGGTCTAACGCGGATGGAAGATACGATGCAGGCCGTCATGGATGCAGCTGGCTCGGTCAGCGGCAAGCTGGCCATCCTGAATGAAAAAGCCGGCAATATCAACCAGGTCGTCACCACCATTACCAAGGTCGCCGATCAAACCAATCTGTTGTCGCTCAACGCGGCCATCGAAGCCGAAAAAGCCGGTGAATATGGTCGCGGCTTCTCCGTGGTCGCCACCGAAATTCGTCGCCTGGCTGATCAAACTGCGGTTGCTACTTACGACATCGAATTGATGGTCAAGGAAATCCAGTCTGCGGTTGCTGCAGGTGTGATGGGCATGGACAAATTTTCCGACCAGGTGCGTCGCGGCATGCACGAAGTGCAGCAGGTAGGTAGCCAGCTCTCACAGATCATCGCGCAAGTGCAGGCACTGGCGCCACGCTTCCAGGTCGTCAACGAAGGCATGCAGGCGCAGGCCAACAGCGCGGAACAAATCAACCAGGCACTGGTGCAATTGAGCGAAGCCGCGCAACAAACCGTCGAATCGCTGCAGCAATCGAGCCAGGCGATCGACGAGTTGCACCTGGTTTCCAACGGTTTGCGTAACGGCGTATCGCGCTTCAAGGTTTCGGCCTGACGGGATCCTAAATGACCGCCGGTAACGGACAAAAAATGCTCTACCTGCTCTTCCAGATCGGGCGCGACCGCTATGCACTGGAAGCGGCGCAGGTAGCACTCGTCTTACCGCTGGCGCAACTTAAGAAGGTACCAGCCACGCCGCCATGGGTGATGGGGCTGTTCAATTACGGCGGCCAGCATGTCCCGGTTCTCGACATCAGCCTGCTGGCGACCGGACAGGCAGCGGCAGCGCGCCTCAGTACCCGGCTGGTACTGGTGCACTACACACCGGAAGGAAAGCCGGCCCAATTACTCGGACTGGTCGTAGAAAAAGCCACCAACACCCTGCGCTGCAATCCGGCCGACTTCAGCCACTCCGGACTCTCCAACGAAGCAGCCGCTTATCTGGGGCCGGTCCTGCGCCAGGACGATGGTTTAATCCAGCGCATCAACGTGCAGGACTTACTCGACCCATCGGTGCAAGCCGTATTGTTTCCGGAAGTGGCCAGCGCATGAGCACGCTCAACCGCATCGCCAGTTTGCTCCGGCACAGCATGGGGCTGGACGTCGCTTCGGTCGGCATGGCGCTGATAGAGCGCGCCGTCAGCGAACGGATGACGCGCCTCGGGCTTAGCCAGGATGCTTACCTGCTGGCCTTGCAATCAGCGCCAACGGAGTTACAGGAACTGATCGAACTAGTCATCGTGCCGGAAACCTGGTTCTTCCGCGACCGCGAAGCCATCCTGTCACTAGCACGCATGGCGCGGGAACAAATTGCAGCGCAACCGGAACGGTGCGTACGCGTACTCAGCCTGCCATGTTCCACTGGTGAAGAACCGTATTCGGTTGCGATGGCCTTACTCGATGCCGGCATCCCGCCAGCCAATTTTCACATCGACGCAATCGACATCTGTCATCGTTCGCTCGCGACTGCCGAGCGTGGCGTGTATGGCCGCAACTCCTTCCGCGGCAAATTGCTCGGCTATCGTGATCGGCACTTCACTACCAGCAAAGATACATCGACCTTATCGGACCTGGTAAGACAGCAAGTACATTTCCGTCACGGCAATATGTTTGCGTCGGACTTTCTCATCAATGAAAAACCGTATGACTTTGTACTGTGCCGCAACGTCCTGATCTACTTTGACCGCGAAATGCAACAACAAGCGGTGCAATTGCTGGAACGGCTCCTGCATGCACAAGGCACCATCTTCGTCGGTCCAGCAGAGGCAGGCGTAATGTTGCGCCCCAACCTGGCCTCGGCCGGCATCCCGCTCGCATTCGCTTTTCAAAAACGCAGCACGCCTTTGCCTGCCGTCACCATCCACAAAAGCAGCAGGCCAGCAATACCAGCATCGGCCAAGCTACAAGCCTTGCCACCCGTACCGCCAATCAGGAAACCGTTTGCGCAAGTTGCCCCGGCTGCACCGCAAGCTATACCTGATGCGGCAGCGCCGTCCAGTGCGCAGTTCGGCGAAACGATACTCGCACGCGCCACGCAATGCGCCAACCAGGGTGAACTGGTGGATGCAACGCGCTTGTGCAAGGAATACATGCAGCAAAATGGCCCGAACGCGGCGGCTTACTACCTGATGGGACTGATCAGCGACGCCCGGCAAGATGCTGCCGAAGCCGTGCAGCACTATCGCAAGGCGATCTATCTGCAACCGAATCACTATGAAGCATTAACGCATCTGGCCGCGCTGCTGGCGGCACAAGGCGATAGCGCCGGCGCCCGCTTAATGCAGCAGCGTGCGCAACGCGTAGCAGGCACACAGGAGCAGCCGCATGCATGAACGACTGCAAACAGCTGAAGTGTCGATGAGCATACAAATCGACGATTGCTGGAATCGCATAGGTGTGCGCGGCGATAGCACATGCCCGAAGTTGCAGGACTACCTGCGCTGCCTGAATTGCCCGACCTATGCTGCCGGTGCTTCGGCCTTGCTCGACCGTCCGGTGACAGCAGACGAATTGATCAGCGACTGGGGCCAAGGTGTACAAAGCCTGACGCGCAGCGAAACGGCGGCATCGGCATTAATCTTCCGTGCCGGCAATGAATGGCTGGCGCTACCTACCGAAGCCATCATCGAAGTCGCCGAACAACGCACCATCCACACCCTGCCGCATCAGACCAATCGCGCCATACTCGGCTTAAGCAATATCCGCGGCTCGCTGCTGCTGTGCGTTTCACTGACGCAGATGCTGGGCGCGGAACGCGGAACCGCAGCCGCGACCCAGCGCTTGCTGGTGGTCGGCTATCAGGGACAGACCCTGGTTTTCCCAGTGGATGAAGTACTCGGTGTGCAACGCTACACAGAAACTGAATTGCAAGCAGTGCCATCAACGGTTGCGCAATCGCACACGACTTACACGCAAGCGATGATCGTCAGCAAGGACAAAAAAATAGGCCTGCTGGATTGCAATCTCTTGTTCTACGCACTAAACCGGAGCCTGACATGAGCTCACCAGACCTGAGCCAAATGTCGATGCTGGAATTATTCCGCCAGGAGGCGGAAAGCCAGACCCATGTACTCAGCATAGGTTTGCTGGAACTCGAACAAAATCCGTCGTCAGCTGATCAGCTCGAAGCCTGCATGCGCGCTGCGCACTCGCTCAAGGGTGCTGCCCGCATTATCGGCCTGGCAGCAGGTGTCGACGTTGCACACGTCATGGAAGATTGCTTCGTGCTGGCGCAGCGTGGTGAACTACTGCTGCATCGCAAGCAAATCGATGTCTTGCTCCAGGGCGTGGACTTACTGACCCGTATCGCCCATCCACCCGGCAACGATGAAACCTGGGGCGACCACGCCGGCAAACCTGAGATTACTGCATTCATCGCCCGGCTAACCAATGCCATGGCGGAACCGGAAGACAGCAGCCAAACGACGGACCGCATACATGCAGCGGAACCAGCCGCACCGGAAGCTGAGAATTCCCCTGCCAACAACGGTAGCGCATTGTCGGATTCCCGCGAAGGCGGCATAAGATCAGTACGCGTTAACGCCCGCAACCTCGATCGTCTGCTCAGCCTGAGCGGTGAATCGCTGGTTGAATCGCGCCGCCTCAAACCATTTACCGCATCTATCCTGCGCCTCAAACGTACGCAACGCGAAGCAGGGCAAGCGCTCGACCTGCTGCATCAGCAGCTATCGACACAGACTACAAACGAGGCAACGCAAGCCGCGCTGTCCGAAGTACGCACGCTGATGATGCAATGCCAGCACATGGTGGCCGACCAGTTGGGCGAGCTCGAAACATTCGACCGCCGCTCGGTGAATCTGTCGCAACGTTTATACGATGAAGCACTGGCATGTCGCATGCGTCCTTTTGCTGACGGCACCCACGGTTATGCGCGCATGGTGCGCGACGTTGGCCATGCACTGGGCAAATCGGTCAGGCTGGAAATCACAGGCAATGCGACGCAGATCGATCGCGACATCCTGGAAAAACTGGAAGCGCCCATCGGTCATCTGCTGCGTAACGCAATCGACCACGGCATAGAAAGCCCGCAACAACGCAAGGCCGCGGGCAAGCCGGAACAGGGCACCATCACGCTGGAAGCGCGACATAGCGCCGGTATGTTGCTGGTGAACGTCAGCGATGACGGCGCCGGTATCGACCTCGACCAACTGCGCGCCACCATCATCCGGCGCAAGCTATCGAACGCCGACACGGTCGCACAATTAAGCGAAGCCGAGTTGCTGGAATTCCTGTTGCTGCCAAGCTTTAGCCTGCGTGACACCGTCACCGATATTTCCGGGCGCGGCGTCGGACTCGACGTCGTCAGCAATATGCTCAAGCAGGTACGCGGCACCATGCGTATCTCCAGCTCCTTGCAACAAGGTACGCGCTTCCAGTTGCAACTGCCGTTGACGCTTTCGGTTATCCGCAGCCTGCTGGTCACCATCAACGATGAACCATATGCCTTCCCGCTCGCCTATGTAAATCGCACACTGGAACTACGCCGCGATCAGCTCGCCATGCTGGAAGGGCAGCAGCACTTCAGCTTTGACGGACGCCAGATCGGCCTGGTCAGTGCACATCAGATTTTGCAAAAAGGCGAGCTGCGTGCCAAGGATGACCTGGTCTCCGTCGTCGTCATCGGCGATCACGAACACACCTACGGCCTGGCAGTCGATGCTTTCCTGGGCGAGCGCATGCTGGTGGTACAACCACTGGACAGCCGCCTCGGCAAAATCCCCGACGTCCTGGCCGGTGCGCTAATGGAAGACGGCGATCCGGTACTCATACTCGACGTTGCCGACATGGTGCGCTCAGTCGAAAAACTGACGGCGGCCGGCAAGCTGGATGTGGTCCAGCACGGCAATGGCAATCTGACGGACGTCAAACATAAGAAAGTACTGGTGGTGGATGACTCGCTGACCGTACGCGAACTCGAACGCAAACTACTCAGTAATTGCGGATATCAGGTCGTCGTCGCAGTCGATGGCATGGATGGCTGGAATGCGGTACGTACCGAGCAATTCGACCTGGTCATTACCGATATCGACATGCCGCGTATGGATGGTATAGAACTGGTCTCACTGATACGGCAAGCACCTAACCTGCAATCGCTGCCGGTGATGATCGTTTCTTACAAGGACAGGGAAGAAGACCGGCAACGCGGGCTGGATGCCGGAGCAGATTACTACTTCACCAAAAGCAGTTTCCACGACGAGAGCCTGTTGCAGGCTGTCACTGACCTGATAGGAGCGGCCTGATCGTGAAAATCGGCATCGTCAATGACGTCCCCATGGTGGTTGAAATATTGCGCAGGGCGCTGGCAGAGCATCCCGCACATCAACTCATCTGGGTCGCTCAGGACGGTGTACAGGCAGCAGAAATGTGCGCATGGCAATTACCCGATGTCGTCCTGATGGACATCATCATGCCGAATGTTGACGGCGCCGAAGCAACGCGCCGCATCATGCAAAAGACGCCTTGCCCCATCCTGCTGGTGACGGCTGATATCAGTGCGAACGCGGTAAAAGTGTATGAGGCACTCGGCTACGGTGCACTGGATGTTGTCACTACTCCGGTCATGACCGGCGGCAACTTCCAGCAGGGCGCTGCTGCATTAATTGCGAAGATAGAAAAAGTCGCGCGCATGAGCAAGAAGGTGGAAGCACCCGCTCCGGTAAAGAAACCAGTCATTATCAAGGAAGCCGACCCGTCTACCAAACTGGTAGTCATCGGCGCCTCAGCCGGTGGCCCGGCTGCACTGGCAGAACTATTGCGCGGATTACCCGCAGACTTCCCCGCAGCAGTTGTCATCGTGCAACATATCAATCCGGCTTTTGTCGATGGCATGGCCGACTGGTTACAGCAGCAAACTGCATTGCGTGTGCGCGTAGCAAAAGAAGGTGATCAACCACTGAGCGGCACTGTGTTCATCGCAGGTACGAATCAACACTTGTTGATCAAGAATCGTGACGTCCTGGGTTATGTGCCTGAATCGCCGCAGGATATTTATCACCCGTCCATCGACGTATTGTTCCACAGCGTAGTACAGCAATGGCAGGGCAAGGCAGTGGGCGTACTACTGACTGGTATGGGGCGCGATGGTGCCCTCGGCCTTAAAGCAATGCACAACCATAAATATCACACCATCGTACAAGATCAAGAAAGCAGTTCCGTATACGGTATGCCAAAAGCTGCCGCCGCTCTCAATGCCGCGACAGACATACTCCCCGTATCCGGAATCGCACAAAAATTAGTTCATCTGTTTAATTGAATCAAGGGGCAACAACATGGAACCTTCAGCACTGAGCGACAGCGATCTCGGCATCCATTTACCGGCTGAAGAATATAAGATCATGGTCTTGCTGGTCGATGACCAACCCATGGTAGGCGAAGCAATACGGCGCGCCTTACTGAACGATTCGAATATCGATTTCCACTACTGTGCACGTGCAGATGAAGCTTTGCGCGTCGCAGAAAAAACCAAACCCACCGTCATCCTGCAGGATCTGGTGATGCCAGGTGTTGACGGCCTCACACTGGTACGCCAGTACCGCCAGAATCCGACGACCTGCGATATTCCTATCATCGTGTTATCAACTCGCGAAGATGCCGAAGTCAAACGCGATGCGTTTGCCACAGGTGTCAACGATTACATGGTGAAACTGCCAGACACAATAGAACTGATCGCACGCATCCGCTATCATTCACGCTCGTACAACAACCTCTTGCAACGTGATGCTGCTTATCGCGCTTTACGCGAAAGCCAGCAGCAACTACAAAAGAGTAACTTCGAATTGCAGCGTCTGACCAATACCGATGGCCTGACCGGCATTGCCAATCGTCGTTACTTCGATGACTACCTCAGCGCGGAATGGAAGCGCGCCCGCCGTGAACAACAGGAACTATCCATCCTGCTAATCGACGTCGACAACTTCAAGTTGTACAACGACACCTACGGTCACGTAGCAGGTGACCTCGTCTTAAAGAAAGTCGCCAAGTCGCTGGAAGCAAGTGCGATGCGTCCGGCAGATCTAGGCGCGCGCTTCGGCGGCGAAGAATTCGCCATCATCCTGCCAGCGACGGGCATCAATGGCGCAGTTATCTCGGGCAAGAAGGTCTGCGCTGCGGTGGAAGCACTGCAGATTCCACATGCGCATGCAGCATCTGGTGAATGGCTCACTGTCAGCATCGGCGTCGCCTCCCTGACGCCGCAATCGAATGACGCACCTAATGACTTGATTGAACAAGCTGACAAACGACTGTACCGCGCCAAGCAGCAGGGCAAGCATCGCGTGGTGTGGGAAGACGTGTAAGCTGACG
>JBEBUE010000058.1:0-10495 GCA_040393485.1 Herminiimonas sp. | reverse complement strand
GCGCCATTGAGCGTAATTGAATCGCCGAGGGCAACGTCGGCCAGAGGCAGGCCGCCGGCATCGACAGTCAGGCGATGCCCTGCATCTGCATCGCCGAGCGGCGTAATGTGAGTGATTTTGCCTATGGCAGCGACGATTCCAGTAAACATGATGACCAAATAAGTTAGATGAAACGAGCAAGGATACGCAAATCGGCACCGATCTGCTTGACCTCATGGAAAGTTAAGTTTTTCTTATGCTCCAGCGACTCCAGCGGCGGCAGGTTAAACATGCGCTGCGCATCGCCCAGCAGGGTTGGTGCCAGATACACCAGCAACTCATCGACACAGCCTTCGCGTATCAACGAGCCATTCAATTTGAAGCCCGCTTCCACATGCAATTCATTAATCTGGCGGCGCCCCAATTCCTGCATCAATGCTGCCAGGTCGACCTTGCCACTGGCGTTCGGCAGGACGATGACTTCATGACCGAGGTCACGCAGGGGTTGCTCTTTTTCCGGATTGGCTTGTGCAGCTACGATCAGTGTGCTGCCACCATTTAATACGCGTGCGTGCTGGCTGATCTGTAAATGACTGTCGATCACAATGCGTTGCGGCTGACGCGGCGTATCAATCGCGCGCACGTTTAGTTGCGGATCGTCTTCCATCACGGTACCGATGCCTGTCAGGATAGCGCAAGCACGCGCACGCCAGTAATGGCCATCGGCACGCGCTTCATCGCCAGTAATCCATTGGCTGACGCCGTTATGTAGCGCCGTCATGCCATCCAGGCTGGCAGCCGACTTCATCCGCACCCAGGGCTTGCCATGCTGCATGCGCGACAGGAAGCCTATGTTCATTTCGCGCGCTTCTTGTTCCAGTACACCGCAAGTGACTTGTATACCTGCGGCCTCCAGGCGCGCCAGCCCCTGCCCAGATACCAGCGGATTCGGATCTGCGATAGCGGCTACCACACGTGCAACGCGCGCGCGTATCAACGCATCGGCGCACGGTGGCGTGCGGCCATGATGGCTGCATGGCTCCAGCGTGACATAGACGGTTGAACCACTGACGTCAAAGCCGCGATCCGCTGCATCATTCAGTGCCTGCACTTCTGCATGCGCATGACCGACCGGCTGCGTATAGCCGCTGCCTATGACTTTGTTTTCCTTGACGATGACGCAGCCGACACGCGGATTGGGCGTGGTCGTGAACATGCCTTTGGCTGCCAGTTCCAATGCCAGTCGGATTCCTTGTACGTCGCTATGAATTTCCACGAGAGTCTTTACTATTGATATGGTTTTACCTGCTGCTGCAGCCTAGACAGCTGTTAACAACTTGTCTTGTCTTTCAGCGGGTCACATATACGCGGTCGCCCCAGAAAATTGATGACGACTTTGCGCTTCAACGGCCCGAGCTCCAGTAACCAGTGGCCGGATAGCGAAACCTGTCCACCAGCATTGCTATGGCTACGCCCGCTACCGCTATATGCGACATATTGTACTTTTGAATCGCTAAAGCGTGGAGTGATCTGCAAATCGGCTATTTTCACTGCATAGGTATGCAGCACGACTTCGTGGCTGTCCGGCCGCTGATTATTGTTTTCGTCTATGAACACCAGCCATCCATACCGCCATTGCTTGTTGTCCAGTGGCACCAGATCGACCCGACGGCCACGATGGATAGCCTCGGAGCGTGCCAGATTAACGGCCATTAACAAAGCATTAGAAACCGTCGCCAGGCGTTGCGCCTCCATCAAGCGCTGGAATCCTGGCGCCCCGATTGCCAGCACGATGCAGATGATCGCCAATACCACCAGCAACTCAACTATAGATATACCCCGGCAATTACGCGCATGCCCCATCTCTTTACCAACACCCATCCGCATCTGCATGCATGTGGCCGCGGCTATCCAGCCTTAGCGTCCCGCAGAGAGGATCACGATAGGATGCATTCACCTTATCCGTCCCCGGTCGCGCAATCAGCCGTACACACTGCCGCACGCCGCTATCATCGCAAGCTTGCGCACTGAGTTCATAGAAACTGGCTTGGGCTGTTTTTCCTGAAAACCATTTTCTTCCATTTGCTTTCACTTCCGGCAAATCAGCAGAAAATGCAAAGTAGGTTGTATGCAATGAGTAATGCCGCTCCTGTTCCTGCATCAGGGTCATCAAAGCTACACGCCCCTCTACCCGCCTGCTTTTCATAAGCGCATGCTGATAGGAATACAGCGCAATTCCTGCCAGCAAGCTCATGATGATCAAAGCGACTAATAGTTCTATCAAAGTGAATCCTTTGTACCGTTCCATCTTCGCCCCTAGTTTCTGCTTTCGCTATTCAGTTCCGGCCAGTTGATAATTTCGCGCCAGCTCACACGCCCTGCCGCAGGAGCAATCGTTGATTCCTTTATTAGTGTCGGCAATCGCTTCCGGTATACGGCTTGCAATACCACCTGCGTCGCTTCATGAGCGCCAAACCCTATCGCCGTAATCCTGTAAAAATAGGCGGGTGTGCCGGTGAGATCACTTACGCTACGGTCATCCATTAATTCGATTGCATAGCGCGGCGACCTTGCAGACAAAGATGCCACGCCTGACGCGAATGAATTCCCGGTAAAGCGTCCATACGGAACCGTATGCATACCGGCATCCGTTTCATCATTGAAATTAATGCCTGTCCAGGCGGATTTGTTACTGCCGTCAACTGAACGACACAAACCCAGATAGAAGTTACTGCCATGGCCGGCACACACGTCCTCGGACTCACCCGGGAAACCAAATTTGCTATCGGCGGAGAATAAATGACTACGTGACTTATCAGCGGCAAGGGAATGCTGTATGTCTATCTCGGCATCCAGTAAGGCGGCTTCTGCTGCTGTGAAAGCAATGTGCCGGTCTCGTTCGTTGCGCGATAGTTTTCCAGCCTGCAAGGCAATTTGTGCAGCCGCTATCCCCAACATCAGCACTAGCAAGAGCATCACCAGCATGGTAATCAACGCGGCGCCGGATTGATTGCCCTTAGTTCGCATCATGGGTGCCCATGAATGACCGCCGCTGCATTGCCATTGCGTAGCTGTATGGTTTGCGTAAATACTTTCCTGATGCGCTTGCGTTCTCCGCTTGGGATATCCATTTCACTGATATGGACGCCGATATCACTCGTATCTGTATATGCATCGTCAAAGAGGCGATATCTCGTCGTCGCTTCGCCATACCGTGCCGACTGGGTACTTCGCACTAGTACGGACACCTTAACCGAGCGCACCCTCTTCCAATGTGTGCGGCGCTTCCTTTCCGCCAGGCGCACGATTGCGTTCTCACCACGCAAGGTCATTGCGTCGTCCATGGCCTCAATGTCGCTGGCATTGACATAGCGATCTACCGCAGCGTCATCATCGACATCCACGCCGTACAGAACCTGGAAAGACTCGATACCGCGGGCAATTGCATCCGCACTCCAGCCCTGCCTCGAACGATATTTACAACGTAGTTCCGGCTCCCCTGACCTGTCCCTGGCCACAAAGAAAATGCTCCAGCCATCATCCTCTCCGGCAACGGAAGGGGGAGCAGGTGCCGGAACGGCTAATCCTGCGCAATTGAAAACGGCGACATCGCCCGAAAAACGCAGGGCCAGTACATCTCTGCCATTGACCACCGTGGAAGCCGGAGCGACATCCATTCCTGCAGTTGATCGCTTGATACTGGCGGCATCCATCCCCACTACATCAGGATCACGTCCTGCGCTGTTATACGGTAAGAGATATGCAGTATCCGGATTGCTATATCCGGCCTGCCGTATTGCGCGCGATAGTATTTCCATCGCATACCGCCCCGTCTCCTGCACCTGTACATGTTGATCTTGCGCCATATACGCCGCCCTGCTCGATAACAAGAGACCGCTTGCAATCAGAATGAGGAGTAAGCCTATGGTCATGGCGATCATTAACTCAACGATCGTCAATCCGCTTTGATCGGCCTGCGTCTTCATTGCGCATACCCCGCGACGGGTAGTACCAGAATTGGAGGGAAATCTACGACCGGCTCTGATGCCGACCACAGCCACAGGCTAGTGACAGGCCAGCCTATCTTGATGACGATTGCTACATTGGTATGCGCTGCATTTCCTTGCGTACAGTTCCATGTATATTGCTGACTGCCTGCATCCCACGGTTGGGCATCCCGACATACACGAACGCGCACGCCGGGCAGCTCTTTCCTCAATTGTCGCAGCCAGACCGTAATCTCGAAACGGGTTAGCTGATCGACGCTGCAATGTGCTTCCTTGCCATAGCAATGGATATTTTCATCTGTGGGTAGGACCTGGTCATCGGCACTTCGATAATCTATCGCCAGGTAAGGCTCGGCTGCCTTCCCATGCTCGGGATGATGGGCATGGGCGCGTATGCTATCCGCGATCTGTAGCGCAAGGTATAAGGCGGTAGTCTGGAAGGAAGACTGTCGGGCTACTTTCAACGCGGTCAGTTGCATGCTGGCGGCACCTACCACACCGAGCGCCAGGACCAACATTGCAATCATTACTTCGATCAATGAAAATCCAGAAATCCGGGGATTTGGCATACAAGCTCCGTCGACATGAATCCGAACGGATATTTTGCGAAGATGCGGATATTCTCAGCATCCCATTAAAATGGGAAATGGCGGCTATCGATGAACGGAATTCTCCTAAAAGAAAACGCCGCTCGAGATTCAGATCAGCTGCATGGAAAAAGGATCTGACCGGAAGTCTGTACGTCTGGCGTAGGCTAGGCGATCGCCAGTGCAGTTACACCCAGCGCAATGAAGATCGCGCCTATCAGGCGTTGCGTGCGGTCACCTTCTTTTAACAAGTGACCACCGATGATGGCGGCAAAAAGCATGGACACTTCACGTGCCGGAGCCACATGCGACAAGGGTGCCAGTTTCACTGCATACAACACCAGCACGTAAGAAATGGGACTGATCGCGCCGACGATCAACGCGTATTTCCACTGTTTCTTCCACAACCCTGCTGCTGTGGCGCGATCATGGAAGTAAGTCGGGGCCAGTACGGCTATGCGTACGAAGTTCCCTATGTAATCGATCAGGATAGGCGACATCAGCATGAACTTGACGGCATAGCCATCCACCACTGTGTAGCTCGCGATAAAAGCACCTGTCAGCAAACCGTAGAAGATACCGACGTGCACCCGCTGGCGCTGCACCGGATCCTTGGCAGCAAGGAAGAGCCTGGGGCCGCCAGCAATCAGGAACACACCCAACACAACGCCTGCTATGCCGCCTACGCCCAATGCCGATATTTGCTCACCCAGGAACAACAGCGCCGCCATTGATGACAGCAAAGGTCCGGAGCCACGCGCCAACGGATAAACAACTGTCAAATCAGCTTTACGATAGCCACGCAGCAGCACCACGTAGTACACGACATGCAGTATCCCGCTAACCAGGATAATCGCCCACTCCTTCAGCCCCCAGCCCGGCACCACATCCCACGCCAACCATAAACCGAGCGGAGCCCAAATCAGGGCAAGAAAGAGGCTGGTGAATAAGGCGAAACGCGCATCACCGCCTGCCTGCTTGGCCACGATATTCCAACCTGCATGGATAAAGCCGGCGGTGATCAGTAGAGCGAGTGCGGAGAAAGACATAAAGAAATATGGAGTAAAACGCTGATGACTACCGCTCAGGTATTTACGTTTGCAAACGCTTGCCTGACGTAAGCGGCCAGATGCTTGCCTGCTATCTCATCCAGGCTATGAATCTTGATGTGACGACGTAGCTTGCCTTTGCCTTCCAGAACCTGCCACTCATCCTGCAAATCACAACCACGACCAAATTCGATGGAGATGTGTCCGGCGTAAGCAAATACACCGCAGAAATCATTCGGTGCCGCAAACATGAAGCCGCCGTACATCACGCGCTCGGTGGCCTGCTTCACTTCTTTATGAATGACGCGCCGTGCCGCCATCACCAGTTCGTAACGCTCAGGATTAACCAGGCGTATATCGTTGAGCAGTTGTTCGACCCGGGCGTCAGTCATCTTATTTGGCAGGTTTGCGCTCGCGACCGATTTCCGCAATCGCATCCTGGAACTCAGCCACGTCCTCGAAACTCTTGTAAACCGACGCAAAGCGAATATAGGCAATCTTGTCGAGGCGCTGTAATTCGCGCATGACCAGTTCTCCGATCTGGCCGGAGATAACTTCGCGTTCGCCACTGGAAAGCAGTTTTTGTTCTATGCGATGGATCGCAGCATCGACCGCTTCAGCTGAAACCGGGCGTTTGCGCAAAGCCAGTTGCAAGCTACCCTGTAATTTCTTGGGATCGAAATCTGTGCGGCTGCCATTTTTCTTGACCACCACCGGCATCGTCAATTCGATGCGTTCATAGGTGGTAAAACGCTTGTCACAGCTGGTGCAACGGCGACGACGACGTATGCTATCGCCCTCCTCAGAAACACGGGTATCGAGGACTTGGGTATCGTCGTGCTGGCAAAAAGGACATTTCATCGCGGTGCCTGGCCTTATGGATCGTTACATCAGTAAAAACTAAACAATCGGATCTAGAACTCATTTCACAAATATCCGTGAGATGCGCTCTGATTATCAACCGAAAACTACCGGGAAAATACTGGGACTGCTTCAGCCTACATCCCAAAATGGCCTTGCCCGGATCAGTCATCCCGACAAGGCCATTCTGCAGCGCGCTTCATTCTTTCGAAGTGCGCTTTAGCAATACTACAAACTTTAAATCAAAACACTCAGCCGTAGACCGGGAAAGCATCCGTCAGTTTTTTCACTTCTGCCTTCACACGCTCGATGGTTGCCGCATCGTTCGGGTTTTCCAGCACATCAGCGATCAGGTTACCGACTTTGGTTGCTTCCGCTTCCTTGAAACCACGCGTGGTCATTGCCGGGCTGCCGAGGCGGATACCGGAAGTAACGAATGGTTTTTCCGGATCGTTCGGGATCGCGTTCTTGTTGCATGTGATGTGTGCTGAGCCGAGCAAGCTTTCGGCATCTTTACCGGTAATCTTCTTCGCGCGCAGGTCAACCAGCATGACATGCGATTCGGTGCGATGCGAAACAATGCGCAAGCCACGTGCGATCAATGCTTTCGCCAGTGCGTCTGCATTCTTCACGACTTGTTGCTGGTAAGTTTTGAACTCAGGTGCCAGCGCTTCTTTAAACGCAACTGCCTTACCGGCGATGACGTGCATCAGCGGGCCGCCTTGCAAGCCTGGGAAGATAGCCGAGTTGATGATCTTCTCGTGCTCGGCCTTCATCAGGATGAAACCACCGCGCGGGCCACGCAAGGATTTGTGCGTGGTCGAAGTAACGAAGTCTGCATAAGGAACCGGGTTCGGGTACTCACCTGCTGCGATCAGACCAGCGTAGTGGGCCATGTCGACCATGAAGTAAGCGCCGATTTCCTTGGCAATTTTGGCAAAGCGTTCAAAGTCGATACGCAATGCATAAGCAGAAGCACCGGCAATGATCAGCTTAGGCTTATGTTCGCGCGCCAGGCGTTCCATGGCTTCGTAATCGATTTCTTCTTTGTCGTTCAGGCCGTAGGAAATCACGTTGAACCATTTGCCGGACATATTCAATGCCATGCCGTGTGTCAGGTGACCGCCTTCAGCCAGCGACATGCCCATGATGGTGTCGCCTGGCTTCAGGACAGCCAGGAATACGCCCTGGTTGGCTTGTGAGCCGGAGTTCGGTTGTACGTTGGCAGCATCAGCGCCGTACAGTTGTTTCAGACGGTCGATCGCGAGTTGCTCAACGATATCGACATATTCGCAGCCACCGTAGTAACGCTTGCCCGGATAACCTTCGGCGTATTTATTGGTCAGCTGCGTACCTTGCGCTTCCATTACCGCAGGCGAAGTATAGTTTTCGGATGCGATCAGCTCGATGTGCTCTTGCTGACGTGTATTTTCCTTCTGGATGGCCGACCACAGTTCTGCGTCTGTTTTTGCTAAGGTCTGGTCTTTTGAAAACATGAATGACTCCAATCGTTCAAAAAATGGGCAGGAAGCTAAATCGGACAGGTCGTGACGAATCACAACATGCTAAATCAACACTACCTGGGATCGAATGAGGAGGCCGGAAACGGAATTTGCAGGCAGCCTCAGTCGTACTCTCCATTCGGGCTACCCAGGCGCACGGCAATGAAATCTCACGCTTCACGGTGGGTAAGCCCACCTTACGACGTAATTGCCCCAGAACAGCAGGGAAATCAGCCGGATTCGCCAGTCACGTGAGACGAAATGGTGCAAGGATTCTACGACAAGCGCCTGTTTTCGGCAAGCGGCGCCCCATCCACAGCCCGTGAATAAATGACAATATCCCGCCAGCCGCGCCGACGACGGTAGCGCTGATACAATTCGGCATCTGTCGCGTAGCCGCCATGCACAAATGCAGGCTTTTGCCCGGTCTACGCCACCCACCCGCAATACGAATGGATAGCTGCACATATGAAAATCGCCACTTGGAACGTCAACTCCCTCAAAGTCCGCCTGCCGCAGGTCCTGCAATGGCTGACGGACAATCCGGTGGACGTCCTCTGCCTGCAGGAAACCAAAACCGTCGATGAAAAATTCCCGGTCGCAGAGATAGAAGCTGCCGGCTATCAGGTTGTCTACACCGGACAAAAAACTTATAACGGCGTTGCCATCCTGTCGCGCCATCCGATTAGCGATGTCGTTAAAAACAACCCGCTGTTCGAAGATGAACACCAACGGATCATCATCGGCACGATCCAGGGCGTGCGCATCATCTGCGCTTACATTCCAAATGGCCAGTCACTGGAATCGGACAAGTACCAGTACAAACTGCGCTGGCTCGCAGGCTTGCATGCATTGCTGGAGCAAGAACTAAAGGCAAATGAAAACGTCGCCCTGCTCGGCGATTACAACATCGCACCAGAGGACCGTGACGTACATGATCCGGTCGCATGGCAAGGCCAGGTATTGGTATCGGAGCCGGAGCGTGCCGCTTTCGTACGCATGCAGGAAATGGGCTTCACCGATGCTTTCCGCATGTTTGAGCAACCGGAAAAACTGTATAGCTGGTGGGATTACCGCCAGATGGGCTTCCGCCTCAACCGGGGCTTGCGCATCGATCACATCCTGCTGTCGCCAGCACTGGCCAAGCGCTGTACCGCCTGCGAAATCGACAAGGTGCCACGCAAATGGGAGCAACCTTCCGACCACACGCCGGTGATTGCGACACTGGATTAACGCCCCAAAATGCAAAAAGCCCCGTTATTAAAACGGGGCTTTTTTATTTGGCTACCTGCCTGAATTCAGCAGGTAATCTGCTCTATCCGCAAGGATAGAGAGCAGTGATCAGTCTACGGTCGCGCCGCTTTCCTTCACGACTTTCGCCCATTTCACTGATTCTTCTTTTACGAAGGCAGCGAAGTTTTCTGGGGTGTCGCCAACATAGTCAGAGCCGGTATCTGCCAGGATTTTTTGGAATGCTGGCTCTTTCATGATTTTTTGTGTTTCAGCATTGATCTTGTTCACGATCGCTTTTGGTGTACCTGCTGGTGCGAAGAAACCGTACCAAGCGTAGGAAACCACTGCCGGCACGCCGGATTCAGCGAAGGTAGGTACGTCAGGCAATTGTGGCGAACGGTGTGCACCCGACACTGCAATTGCTTTTACCTTACCGCTCTTGATGTGCGGCATGATCGCGATCATGCTGTCGAACATCACAGGAATGTGACCGCCCAACAGATCGGAAATTGCTGGCGCCGAACCTTTGTAAGGAACGTGCGTCATTTCCAGTTTGGTGACGCTTTTGAACAATTCACCAGTCATGTGCTGTGGTGTGCCCGAACCGGCGGAAGCGTAGGAGAACTGACCTTTGTGCGCCTTGATGTACGCCATCAATTCTTTCAAATTGTTGGCAGGTACGGATGGGTTGGCAACCAGAACCAGCGGCACGCGCAGCAGGTTGGTGATAGGTACCAGATCCTTGCTCGGATCGAAGGTCATTTTTTTGTACAGGCTAGGATTGATCACGATAGGTGCGCTGGATGTGATCAGCAGGGTGTTACCGTCTGCTGGTGCACGTGCCACTGCTGCACTACCGATGTTGCCGCCGCCGCCGCCGCGGTTGTCGATCACGAATGGATGACCAAGGTCTTCGGTCAAACGTTTAGCGACAGGACGCGCTGCGATATCAGATGGACCGCCTGGTGGCCAAGGCACCACGACCGTTACCGTTGAATTTGGCCAGCTTTGGGCCAGGGCGTTAGCAGAAAAACTCGCTGCTGCTGCAAATGCGCACAGGAGTAATTTGCTGCCGCGGGATAGTTGTCTCATCATTCAATCCTTATAAAAAGTAAATCACGTTTCAGGGATTGCGGCCTTCACGGCAAACCGAAAAATACACAAAACCAGAATCGCTAAGGGCAAAGGCGACGGATATTACGCCTAGGTGGGGAAGGATACCTCATTCGGAATCCTCATAACGATTTTTACGCAGTGCATATGCAACTGACATGCCG
>JBEBUE010000057.1:0-10503 GCA_040393485.1 Herminiimonas sp. | reverse complement strand
CTGACGCAAATAAGGTGCCGCGTCCGGCGATTTGGCTTCCTCAGCCTGCAAAGCCTGCTTTGCTTCATCGAGCGGCAAGCCGGAGCGATAAATGGTCTTGTACCCACGTTTAATCGCCATAATTTGCTCGCTGCTGAAGCCGCGGCGCTTCAGGCCTTCACTATTGATACCAGCCGGTACCGCGCGATTGCCAGCAGCGGTGACAAATGGCGGCACATCCTGGCTGACAGCAGCCGTAAACGCCGTCATTGCATGCTCACCGATACGACAGAATTGGTGTACCGACGTAAAGCCGCCAAGGAAAACCCAATCCTGCAAATGGACGTGACCAGCCAGCGTCGCATTATTGGCAAGGATGATGTTGCTACCCAACTGGCAATCATGCGCGATATGGACATAGGCCATGATCCAGTTGTCGTTACCCAGACGGGTAATGCCGACATCCTGCGTCGTACCCAGATTGATGGTGACAAACTCACGGATGGTATTGCGGTCGCCTATCGTCAGCAAGGTTGGCTCGCCCGCATACTTCTTGTCCTGCGGTGCTGCGCCTATCGATGCAAACTGAAAGATGGTGTTATCGGCACCGATCGTGGTGTGACCTTCTATCACCACGTGTGGACCGATCTTGCTGCCTGCACCGATGACGACATTTGGGCCGATGACGGTATATGCGCCGACTTCGACGGTGGCGTCGAGTTGCGCCTTCGGATCAATAACCGCCGTTGGATGTATCAAAGCCATTACTGCCCCGCAGCTGGACTCGCATCATTAATCGTACGCATGGTGCACATCAGTTCCGCTTCCAGCGCCAGTTGACCGTCAACGGAGCCGGTTGCCTTGTATTTCCAGATGCCACGCGCATTACGCAGGATCTCGACTTCCATTTTCAACTGGTCACCCGGTTCTACCGGACGCTTGAAGCGCGCACCGTCGATACCGATAAAGTACACCACGCTATTGTCATCCGGCTTTTGACCCATGGTCAGGAAAGACAGCAAGGCAGCGGTTTGCGCCAATGCTTCGATCATCAGTACACCCGGCATGACCGGTTTGTGCGGGAAGTGACCGTTGAAGAACTCTTCATTGACGGTGACGTTCTTGATCGCGGTAATCGACTTGCCCGACTCCCAGTTCAACACGCGATCAACCAGCAGCAATGGATAACGATGCGGCAGGTATTGCTTGATCTGATTGATATCGAGTGTTTTCATTTCTGTGTTATTCATTCTGATTTGTCGTCTAGCGATTTAATAGTTTTTTCTAATTCGCGGATTTTCTCACGCATCGTCGCCAAATTGCGCACAATGACCGCTGATTTTTCCCACTCGGCATTTTTGGCCAGTGGATAAAAACCCGTGTACTGCCCTGGTTCCCGTATCGAGCGCGATACCATGCTGCCTGATGAAATATGCACATGATCGGCTATTGTCAAATGTCCGAGCACCATCGCAGCGCCGCCAAAAGTGCAGTATTTGCCGATAATCGCGCTACCCGCCACGCCTACGCAGCCTGCCATCGCAGTATGCGCACCGATATGGCAGTTGTGACCGATCTGGATCTGGTTATCCAGTTTGACGCCATCTTCCAATACGGTATCGGCCAGCGCGCCACGATCTATCGAGGTATTTGCACCGATTTCAACATCGTCGCCTATCCTGACCCCGCCAGTCTGCGGGATCTTGATATAGACCCCACCTTCGTTCGCAAAACCGAAGCCATCGGCACCGATCACTGCACCGGAGTGGATAATCCCGCGTGCACCTATCCGACAATCAGCCAGGAAGCTGACACGCGGATAAAAATGGGTATTGGCGCCAAGGTAAGCATTACGTCCGACAAAGCAGCCGGCATCGACCACACAGCCTTCTTCGATGACTGCGCCCGCTTCTACCGTAACGAAGGGACCAATGGAAGCACTGGCGGCAACCCGCGCGCCTGGATCCACAAAGGCGCTGGGGTGTATGCCAGCTGGTGCGACATGCGCGTGCAAGGCGGCAAAAAACTGCGCCGCCCGTGCGAAGTAAGCGTAAGGATTCGCCGTAATTATGCGCGCACCATTATAGTCAGC
Organism: Herminiimonas sp.; assembly: GCA_040393485.1. Taxonomy (GTDB): domain Bacteria; phylum Pseudomonadota; class Gammaproteobacteria; order Burkholderiales; family Burkholderiaceae_D; genus Oxalicibacterium. Next base: position 8,432 of record JBEBUE010000057.1, on the reverse strand, counting down.
CGCGACGATCTCATCGTCAGCCGCCGACAAAATTAAAGCGGCCGCATGCGTTTGCGCGGCCTGCCCTCTGAACTTGGGATTGGAAAGAAACGTGATGTGCGATGCGTCAGCATCGTTTAACGGTGCGATGCCGACAACCTGTATGTCCGCATCGCCTATCAACCGGCCCCCCAAGCGTTCGACTAATTCTCCCAGCCGAGTGCTCATCGTTGCCTTTTTATTTTATTTGCCCAGCGCTTTGATTACTTTATCGGTGATGTCGATACGCGGATTAACGTAGGCCGCTTCCTGCAACACGATATCGTATTTGTCCGCTTCTGCGATTTGCTTGATCACTTTATTGGTACGTTCAATCGCGCTTGCAGTTTCCTCGTTACGACGCTGATTCAAGTCTTCCTTGAATTCACGCTGTGTACGCTGGAACTCTTTATCCAGATCGGCCAGTTCACGCTGGCGCTTGGCACGCTCCGAATCGGACAATATCGGCGCATCCTTGTCGAACTTGTCTGCCAGGTTTTTCAGGCGATTTGCCAGATCCTGCAATTCTTTCTGGCGCTTGGCAAATTCCTGCTCCAGCTTGACTTGTGCTGCCTTGTAGGGCGCCGCTTCGCGGAACACACGCTCAGTGCTGATGAAACCGATACGTGTTTCCTGTGCTTGCGCAACAGTAACAAAACACAATCCCGCAGCAATGACTGCTACGCCTTTGGAGACTACTGACGATTTAATGAAGGACTTCAACATAATTCTCCGTGTTTCAAATTTCAATGCCGACCGCTTATTATGCCTCAAGCGATCAGAAACCTGTACCCAACTGGAATTGGAACGCTTGTGTACGATCTTTTTCCTGAACTGTACCGGAAGTAGTCGCATTCAAGGCTTTACCGAAACTCAACTTGAGTGGACCGATAGGTGAAACCCAGCTCAGGCCGATACCAGCCGAAGTTTTCAGACCACCGCCGCCAAATCCATCAGCATAAACGTTACCCGCATCGAAGAAGGTAAACCAGCGCAAGCTGCGATCTATGCCTGACCCTGGGAATGGCAACTGCAATTCCGCATTCATGATAATACGCGCCGAACCACCCAGCGGATCACCGTTACCTGCCTTAGGCCCCAGCGACGAGCTTTCATAGCCACGCACCGAACCTATACCACCACCATAGAAGTTCTTGAAAATCGGGTAGTTCTTACCGCCCAGGCCTTTACCGTAGTTAACCTCACCATTCAAAGCTAGTGTGACATTCGTAAACAAAGGCTTGAAGTACTGATGCTGATAAGTTGCACGATAGTAATTCGCATCACCGGCGGGCGAAAATTCAAAGTTAGCACGTTGATAACGACCGCGTGTCGGCACCAGGGCGCTATCGCGATTATCGCGCTGCCAGGCCGCAGTCAAAGGCAAGCCGGTAGTCGAAGCCTTATGAATACCTTGCGAGAAAGCACTATTCGGGTTCGATGCATCGTTCTGTACGTTATTAATGCTATCAACATACCGCTTATAGACTTCCGGGCTGTCGTTATAGTTCGTCACACCAGTATAAGTTTGCACCTCTGTACGTTCCACACCGACACCAAAGAAGACCGTATCAAACTCCGTAAAGGGCACGCCGAACTTGATGTTCGCACCGGTAGTACGAATACGGTATTCACCGGTATTGATGGTCGGTGGACGTGTCGTACGCATGAAGACTTCGTAGCTACGGCTGATGCCATCATCCGTGAAGTATGGGTTAGTACTGGACAGCGCAATGGTGCGGTTCAGACGGCTGGTATTGACGTTCACACCGAGTGTGTTACCACTACCGAAGGCATTGGCCTGGTTCACACCACCACTCAACGACAATTTATCGGCACTGGAGAAACCGGCACCCAGCATGATGTTACCGGTAGGTTTCTCGGTCACACCGATGTTGACGTCTACCTGATCAGTCTTACCAGCGACGTCCGGCGTTTCCACCGTCACATCGTTAAAGTAATCCAGGCGGTCAATACGGTCACGCGACAGCTTGATCTTCTCAGCGTCGTACCACGAGTTTTCGAACTGACGCATTTCACGACGGATGACTTCATCGCGGGTTTTGGTATTGCCGCTGATGTTGATGTTACGCACATACACGCGCTTGCCCGGATCGATCATGATGGTGAAGGCAACTTCCTTCTTCTCACGATCAATTTGCGGATTCGCATTGACGTTTGCAAACGCGTAGCCGAAGTTGCCCAGGCGATCCGAAATATTTTTGGTGCTGGCGGTCAGTTTTTCACCAGAGAAGACATCGCCTTTTTTCAATTGCACCAACGAATTCAACTCTGCTTCACGCCCCAGCATTTCGCCTTCCAGCTTGACGTCGGAAACATTGAACTTGTCACCTTCCTTGATATTGATCGTGATAAAAATATCTTTTTTATCTGGCGTGATCGAAACCTGGGTCGATTCGATCTGCATTTCGAGGTAACCACGATTCAAGTAGTAAGACTTGAGGGTCTCAATATCGCCAGCCAGTTTTTGCTTCGAATATTGATCCGCTTTCGAGTACCAGGTAAACCAGCCTGGCGTACGCAAGGCCAGCAAGCTGATCAGCTCTTTTTCGCTGAAAGCCTTGTTACCGATGATATTGATATTCTTGATACGTGCCACGTCACCTTCGTCGACGGCAAAGGTAACCGATACGCGATTACGCTCCAGCGGTGTCACCGTCGTGGTGATCTGTACCCCATACAGGCCGCGCGACAGGTATTGACGCTTCAATTCCTGCTCAGCACGATCCACCAGCGCCTTGTCATAAATACGCGATTCACCAACGCCGATTTCTTTCAGCGCTTTGGTCAATTGGTCTTTCTCGAACTCCTTGGTACCAGTGAACTCTACGCTGGCAATCGCCGGACGCTCTTCCACAAACACCACCAGCACATCGCCTTCTACTTCGATCCGTACATCCTTGAAGAAGCCGGTTGCATATAGCGCCTTAATCGCTGCAGCGCCTTTGTCGTCAGTGAAAGTTTCGCCTACACGTACCGGCAGGTAGCTGAACACGGTACCAGCCTCGGTACGCTGGATACCTTCAACCCGGATGTCTTTAACCGTGAAAGGATCGGCCGCGTGTACATAGCCTGAGCACAGCGCAAAGGCAGCAATAGCGATAAGACGACGGGGAAATACCGGCAAGGAGTAAAGCTCTGAATATAATTTCATTGGCTATCGTAAATAGTTGTACTAGTCAGACCTCGGTCTGGAAAAGGCTTGCGTCGTCAGGAAACCAGCCGAGTGATATCGTTAAAGACGGCTACCAGCATCAAGGTCATCAATATTCCTATACCTGCGCGCTGGGCGATTGCACCAAAGCGCTCGGAAACCGGACGACCTGTTAAAACTTCCACAGCATAATACAGCAAATGCCCCCCATCCAACACCGGGATAGGCAGCAGATTCATTACACCCAGACTGATGCTGACAAAGGCGATAAAGCTCAGGTAACTGATCCAGCCTATACGTGCCGTTTGCCCTGCATAGTCAGCGATCGTAATCGGTCCGGTCACGTTTTTCCAGGAAACCTCACCAATAATCATTTTGCCGACCATCTTGATCGTCAAAACACTGGTATCCCAGGTTTTCTGCACACCTTTCAGCAAGGCTGAAAACGGCGAATGATGGGCGACCACCATATCCGGGGCCATCGGCACTTCAACCTTGATTCGGCCAAAAACCTGACCGTCCGCATTCACTTCTTCCGGCACCACGCGCAGGCTGACAGGCTGGCCATTGCGCAGCACATCGACTTCAAGAGTTTTCCCCGGAGAGGCGCGTACCAGTTCTACCAGGGACAAACCGTCCGCTATAGGCGTACCATTCACACGCACGACGCGATCGCCCTGCTGCAAGCCTGCCTTCATGGCCGGGCCGTCAGGCACCACCTGTCCCAGGATCGCAGGCGGACGTGCCAGATCTATCCCCAGCTTGCCCAGGAAATCACCTTCCAGTTCATTCGCCGAAATGCTGTCAACCGGCAATGTCACGGTCCGGATATTCTTGGCATCCGGCGAACCGGCCACGGGAGTTTCCACTTCCAGCCGCACCGCTTGTTTGTTGATGACGGACTGCAGCATTTGCCAGCGCAGGTCGTTCCAGATTTGTACCGGCTCGCCGTTGACAGAAGTCACAAGCTCATTGCCGCGCAGGCCAGCCTGGTAAGCCACCGATTTCTCAGCAGGAGCGCGTAACTTCGGCGCAGGCTCCGGTATGCCATAGCTGTACAAACCGGCAAAAACCACGATCGCCAACAGGAAATTGGCTAGCGGGCCAGCCGCCACGATGGCGATCCGGCGCCAGACTGATTGCCGTGTAAATTCACGCTTCAGGTCCTCTGACGATACATCACCCAGATCATCGTCGCGTGCATCCAGCATCTTCACATAACCGCCGAGCGGCAGGATGGAAACCGCCCACTCGGTCTGATCGGCGCCAAAGCGTCGCGAGTAAACCACCTTGCCCATACCAACCGAAAAGCGCAAAACCTTGACGCCGCACCAGCGCGCGACCAGGTAATGACCGAGCTCATGCACAATTACCAGTACGCCGAGTACGACGGCAAATGCGAGTATGGTTTGCAGCAGCATCATGACGGTATAAATGAGTTGGCTAATTCACGGGCGCAACGATCTTGCGCAAAGACCGATTCGATATCTGTAATCGCCACCGATGGCATCGCATCCATTACACGTGCGATCAGCTGGTCTATCACACGGAAACCGATGCGACTGTCGAGAAATGCCTGCACGGCAATTTCGTTGGCAGCATTCATAATCGCAGGTGCAGACCCGCCTGCTTGCAAAGCATCATACGCCAGTTTCAGACATGGAAATCTTAAGAAATCCGGCCGTTCAAAGCTAAGTTGTGCAATTTGAATCAAATCGATCGGCGGCACGCCAGAACTGATGCGCTCCGGATAGGCCAGCGCATGCGCAATCGGGGTCCGCATATCCGGATTGCCGAGCTGGGCCAGCACTGAGCCGTCGACATAGGACACCATCGAATGCACCACGCTTTGCGGGTGTATCACGACCTCGATTTTGTCTGCCGGCACATCGAACAACCAATGGGCTTCTATGACTTCCAGCCCCTTGTTCATCATGGTGGCGGAGTCGACTGAAATCTTGCGCCCCATCACCCATTTCGGATGGGCAACGGCCTCCTGCCAGGTCACTTGGTCCAGGGTCTGCACATCACGCTTCAGGAAGGGACCACCGGACGCGGTCAACATGATCTTGTCCACGCCATACGCCAGCGGTGTGCGCTGGCAGGAAGCAGGCATGCATTGGAAAATGGCATTGTGTTCGCTGTCGATAGGCATCAGGACCGAGCCACTCGCGGCCACTGCATCCATCAATAGCGGGCCGGACATGACCAGTGCTTCCTTGTTCGCCAGCAGGACGCGCTTGCCGGCACGTGCTGCCGCCAGAGTAGGCGCCAGACCAGCGCCACCAACGATGGCGGCCATCACGCTGTCGCACTCGGGCGCGCTGGCTACGTCGCATAATGCCGCTTCGCCATAAGTGACTTGCGTATGCGAGCCCTGTGCGTCCAGCAAGGCTTGTAATTTCTTCGCTGAATCAGCCGAACCCACGACCGCTACTTGCGGCTTAAAACGCAGGCATTGTTGCGCCAACTCATCGACCTTGCTGTGTGCAGTCAATGCATACACTGAATAACGCTCAGGATGACGAGCAATAACATCCAGGGTGGAAACACCGATAGAACCGGTCGAACCCAGAATCGTGATTTGCTGCATTTCTGCCTTACATCCAATAAGTGATTAGTGCCGCCAGCGGCAGCGTCGGGATCAAGGCGTCTATTCGGTCCAGCACGCCGCCGTGGCCCGGCAGCAGATTGCTGCTATCTTTCATCGCCGCGCGACGCTTGAGTTGTGACTCAAATAAGTCGCCGACAATACTGGCCGCGACCATCAGGATCAGGACCGCAAAAAAGCCCAGCCAACCCCAGGTCTGGTACAGCCGCACGGCAAAGGTATCACCCAATGCTGGTGTAGCAATGCTGGCAACAGCCGCTAACAAGACCAGGATGCCGCCACCGATGGCACCTTCCCATGATTTACCGGGCGAGATAGACGGCGCCAACTTGCGCTTGCCGAAAGCCTTACCGCTGAAATAAGCACCGATATCCGCGATCCAGACGATAGCCATGACCGAAAACATATACAGCGCCGAGTGATTGTAGAGAACCAGCAGAGCGATGAATGCGCCAAGGATGGCGATGCCATAAATGCCGGTGAGCAGGCGGTTGGCGAAGCTGCTCATGGATGGTAAGCCGAGCGCCAGCGACGGCGTCAGGCGCAAAGCCCAGATCGCGACGCACATGGCCGCCAAAAACACGCTTTGCTTGAAGCTGCCGCTATAGATCAGCCAGGCAAATGCGGCTGTCCACAACGCTGCGCCGACCTGCGGATTTTTATTACCGAACAGACGCAGGCATTCCCATGCAGCCGCCGCGAAGAAAGCGACAGTCAGTACGGCAAATGCAACAAAGGAACCGGAATAAATCACCAACAGCAGCACTGCCAGCAATGCCACTGCAGTGATGATGCGCGTTTTTAGCATTTGGCCACCGGCGATTGCTCGGCCAATTGCGCGCTAGTACGACCGAAACGTCGTTCACGTTGCTGATAGGAAGTGATAGCCAACTCCAATGCGGCCGCGTCGAAATCCGGCCAGTAAGTATCGGTGAAATACAGCTCGGTATAAGCCAGTTGCCACAACAGGAAATTGGAGATGCGCTCTTCCCCGCCGGTGCGGATAAAGAGATCAGGCTCAGGCGCATAGGCCAGCGACAGATAAGGCGCCAGCTGTTCTTCGCTGAAGTCACTGCTGCCCGGATTCGCCGCCAGCATTTGATTCACCGCCTGCATGATGTCCCAACGACCGCCGTAGTTAGCGCAAATAGTAACCGTCAGGCGTGTGTTGCCTGCCGTCTTGCGCTCAGCTGCGGAAATCATCTTCTGCAGCTTGTCGTCAAAACGACTGAGGTCGCCGACTATCTTCAGGCGTATGCCATTGGCATGCATCTTCGATACTTCGCGTTCCAGCGCCGTCACGAACAGACGCATCAGCAGCGACACTTCATCTTCCGGACGGCGCCAGTTTTCTGAGCTGAAGGCAAAGAAGGTTACGTATTCGACGCCTTGGCGGGCGCATGCTTCGACGACACCGCGCACCGCTTCCACACCTTTGACATGACCTGCCACGCGCGGCATGAAACGCTTGGTAGCCCAGCGTCCATTGCCATCCATGATGATCGCAATATGACGCGGCACCAGCGAGACTTCCGGTACTACCAGGGTTGAGCTAGGCGACGTCATCGTTGAGCGACCTGCGGCGAAAAGCGGAATGAAGGAATTGAGTGCAGACTCAAACCGTCAACACTTCTTTTTCTTTTTCTACGACGAGTTTGTCGATTTCGAGCACGAACTTATCGGTCAGCTTCTGGATCTCGTCCTGGGCGCGACGCTCTTCATCTTCCGAGCAAGCTTTTTCCTTGACCAGTTTTTTCAGGGATTCGTTGGCATCACGACGGATATTGCGCACAGCAATCTTCGCGTCTTCTGCTTCGCTCTTGACCAGCTTGACCATTTCCTTGCGGCGTTCTTCGGTCAGCGGTGGCGTCGGTACGCGTATCAATTCGCCCTGGGTCGCAGGATTCAGGCCGAGATCGGCTTCGCGAATGGCTTTTTCAACGACAGCAACCATCTTCTTTTCAAACGGCTGGACGCCGATGGTACGTGCATCGATCAGGGTCACGTTAGCGACCTGGCTCAGGTGAGTCGGGTTGCCATAGTACTCAACCATCACATGGTCGAGTATGCCGGTGTGCGCACGGCCGGTACGTACTTTTGCCAGATCAGCCTTCAGAGTCTCTATCGACTTCTGCATCTTTTGATCGGCTGTCTTCTTTGCATCTGCAACAGTCATTACTGTTCTCCTCTTTTACAACGAGTTAAACCTGAATAGAATTTCAGCGGGATTTAAATCTTATACGTGGACCAGGGTGCCTTCGTCTTCGCCCATGACCACGCTTTTGAGCGCGCCCGGCTTAACGATAGAGAATACCTTGATCGGTAGTTTTTGGTCACGGCAGAGTGCGAATGCGGTGGCATCCATCACTTGCAGGTGTTTGGAGATAGCCTCGTCGAACGAAATCGTCGTGTAGCGGGTTGCATCCGGGTCTTTGTTCGGATCAGCGCTATACACGCCATCAACCTTGGTCGCCTTCAGGACGATTTCCGCACCGATTTCCGAACCGCGCAAAGCTGCTGCAGTGTCGGTGGTGAAGAATGGATTGCCGGTACCGGCGGCAAAGATCACGATCTTGCCCTCCTCCAGGCATTGCAAGGCCTTTGGACGCACATAGGGTTCAACGACCT
>JBEBUE010000056.1:0-10525 GCA_040393485.1 Herminiimonas sp. | reverse complement strand
CGAAAGCGGCATGATGGTCAGCTTCATCCAGTCCAACTACATGGGTTTCGGCTCCGGCGTGGTAGTGCCGGGCACCGGTATCAGCCTGCAGAATCGCGGCTTCGGTTTCAACACCATCCCGCGCCATGCCAACTGCGTCGCGCCGAACAAGCGTCCGTTCCACACCATCATCCCTGGCTTCCTCAGCAAAGACGGCAAACCGGCAATGAGCTTCGGCGTCATGGGCGGCAACATGCAACCGCAAGGCCATGTGCAAACCCTGATCCGCATGCTGTCCTACAACCAGCAACCGCAAGCTGCCTGCGATGCACCGCGCTGGAAGGTCAATGTCGGCATGTCGGTTGACGTTGAAGAAACCATGCCGCCAGATGTACGCGCCGCCCTGCAAGCGCGCGGCCACAAAGTGGAAAACATCGCCGACAGCTATATGGACTTCGGTGCCGGTCAATTCATCTGGAAAACCGAACACGGCTACATCGCAGCCAGCGATCCACGGCGCGACGGACAAGCCGTCGGTTATTAATCACAGCCTGGCGCATGCGCTGCATGCGTCATCCGCTGGACACCCGACACTGCACACCAGACGGCCGCTATCCCATATTCATGGGGATGTATATGCGGCCGCTTTCGGGTCTAATGTGCGCTGATTTTTTCCTACGAGAATTACATGTCCGAAGTTGCATCCGCTCCAGCAGTCGCCACTCCCGAACCATCTGGCATAGGCGGCTGGCTGCTGCTGCCCGCCATCGCCCTCATCATCAGCCCGTTGCGGATGATCTATGAATTCCATCAGACATTCTTTGACCTGCTGCGGCCATCGGTATGGATCTCGCTACTAAGCACGAAGTCGCCCAACTACAGTCCGGTCCTGGCCACGGTCCTCGGCTGGGAAATCCTGGCCAACCTTGCCTTGTTCACCCTCACCATCTGGCTGGCCTACCTCTTCTTCAAGAAGCGCAAACTCGCACCAGCCATATTCATACTCTGGATAGTGGTCAGCGCCGCGCTGCAATTGGCAGATCTCATGCTGACTTCGCTGCTGGGCCTCGATGCCCACCAAAGCAATACGCGCTCCGTCGTCGAACTGGTTAAAAGCGGCATAGGCGCAGCCATCTGGGTGCCCTACTTCCTGCGATCGGTACGCGTCAAAAACACCTTTGTGCACGATGCACCGAAGCCGGATTACTAAGCACTTCCCGGAGACACGACCGGCAACCACAGCACTCTTCACATTCTCGTAACGACACTGTCATCGCTTTATGCGAATATTGCTCCAGGTATCTGAAGCAAGTCGTTCCTGCCCACGATCCCTATAGCTATCGTGCGCCGCCTCGCTTGTATCATGTACCGTGCCTGAACAATGTTTTTTGCATGGAGTGAGAATCGATGAAGCGTAGTGAAATGCGTCACAAGATTCAAAATAGCAGCCTCGGCTTCCTGGCCGGCTATGTGGACACATTAGGTTTCGTTGCACTGTTTGGTTTATTTACCGCGCACGTCACCGGCAACTTTGTACTGATCGGCGCCGAGATGGCGCACCCGCAAGGCGGGCCGCTGCTGCTCAAGATCCTCGCCTTCCCGGCCTTCGTCTTTGGCGTGGTCTTCGCCCGCCTGTTCATCGCATCCCTGCTCAAGCGCGGCCGTCACGCTCTGTGGTACGCCTACATCCTGCAACTCGTCCTGCTGATCGCCTTCATGGTGCTCGGCTATCTGGCCAGCCCTATCGGCAATGAACCCACGCTGATGGCGGAACTGGCAGGTATCGTCGGTGCGATGGCCATGGGTACGCACAGTGCCGCCGGTCGGCTCCTGCTGCCTCACCTGGCACCTACCGCCATGATGACGGGCAACGTGACCCAGCTCGTCATCGACTCGGTCGACGTCATCTTTGGCTCCGCCAACGAAGCGGTCAAACAACGCTGCATCAAATTCCTGTGGCCGGTCCTCGCCTTCGGCGTCGGCGCAGTCGGTGCCGCTTTTGCCTACCAATACGCTGGCTTCCTGGCGCTGCTGCTACCCATCGCCATCCTGCTCTACCTGATGTACATCGAGCGCGGCGTCATCAAACGCCTGCAAAAGGAAAAAGAGCGCGAAAAAGCCCAACTGGCAGCCCAGGCAGAAAACCGCAAACCCGCCTCCGCTTCCTGAAGCCTTATCCAGCGAGGCTGGCAGCCCGCATCTGACTATAATCTGCCAGCCTTTCCGCCTGATCTTTACACCTGACGACAGCCGCCGCACACAGCGAAAAACTGCTCTGCGGCGGCGCTTAGCCATTTATGGCTCAACAGCCGCCCGCCTCGGGTAAAATGCCCTTTACTTCTTAATATTGCGCACTCACCTGCGCCTAGCCCAGAACACGTATCCATGAGCAACGATTCAAAAAACGGCAGCACCAATCCAACCCCGGCTCCTTCCAACTTCCTGCGCGGCATCATCGAAGCCGATCTCGCCGCCGGCAAACACGAAAAACGTGTGGGCAAGGACGGCCAGCCGCTGCCAACGGTCATCACCCGCTTCCCGCCGGAGCCTAACGGCTACCTGCACATCGGCCATGCCAAATCGATCTGCCTCAACTTCGGCCTCGCGCGCGACTACGCCGGCCGCTGCAACCTGCGCTTCGACGACACCAACCCGACCAAGGAAGAACAGGAATACGTAGACACCATCATCGACAGCGTCAAATGGCTGGGCTTTGACTGGAAAGACGGCAACACGGAGCACCTCTACTTCGCCAGCGACTACTTCGACCAGCTCTATGCAATGGCCGAATACCTGATCAACAAAGGTCTTGCGTACGTCGACAGCCAGTCCGCCGAAGACATGGCAAAAAACCGCGGCAACTTCGGTGAGCCGGGCAAAAACTCGCCTTTCCGCGACCGCCCTGCTGCCGAATCGCTGGACCTGTTCCGTCGCATGAAAGCTGGCGAATTCGAAGATGGTGCACACATCCTGCGCGCCAAAATCGACATGGCTTCGCCCAACATGAATATGCGCGATCCTGCGATCTACCGTATCCGTCATGCACACCACCATCGCACCGGCGACAAATGGTGCGTCTATCCGATGTACGACTACGCGCATCCAATTGAAGACGCGATAGAAAACATCACGCACTCGGTCTGCACGCTGGAATTCCAGGATCACCGTCCGTTCTACGACTGGGTCCTCGAACACCTGGCTGAAGGCGGCTTCTTCGCCAAGCCACTGCCGCATCAATACGAATTCTCGCGCCTCAACCTGACCTACATCGTCACCAGCAAACGCAAACTGCGTCAGCTGGTAGAAGAAAACATCGTCGAAGGCTGGGACGACCCGCGCATGCCTACCATCGTCGGCATGCGTCGTCGCGGTTACACGCCGGAAGCGATCCAGTTGATGTGCGAGCGCACCGGCGTCACCAAATCCGACGGCTGGATAGACTACAGCGTGCTCGAAGGTGCACTGCGCGAAGACCTCGATGAAAAAGCGCCACGCGCCATCGCGGTACTGCGTCCGCTCAAACTCATCATCGACAACTTCCCTGAAGGCGAAACCGTCGAATGCTCGGCACCGGTACACCCGCATCACCCTGAGCGCGGCAACCGCAGCTTCCCGATCAGCAAAGAACTGTGGATAGAACAAGAGGACTACATGGAAGTGCCAAGCAAAGGCTACTTCCGCCTCTTCCCTGGCAACAAGGTACGCCTGCGTTACGGCTACGTAGTTGAATGCACAGGCGCGGACAAGGATGCAAACGGCAACATCACCGCCGTCCACTGCACCTACTTCCCGGACAGCAAATCAGGCACAGAAGGTTCGGCCAACTACAAAGTCAAAGGCAACCTGCACTGGGTCAGCGCAGCGCATGCACTGCAAGCCGAAGTACGCCTCTACGACCGCCTCTTCAGCGACCCGCATCCGGACGCGGGCGGCAAGGACTTCAAGCTCGCACTGAATCCGAATTCAAAAGAAGTCGTGCAAGCGTTTGTAGAACCTGGCGTTGCGGCAGTACAGCCGGATGAGAAATTGCAGTTTGAACGTCACGGTTACTTTGTTGCGGATCGCGTCGATAGCAAGGCTGGGAGGCCTGTGTTTAATCGGGCGGTTACTTTGAAGGATGGGTGGGGGAAGTAAATATTATTAATGGAGAATAAAAGTGCCACAAAGCCCGTGTTTTTTGTTTAAAAATTCTTTGGAATATTGGCCAATCGAAAATGTAGAGCTAGTTCCTAGCTTTGTTCGCGGTATTTATGTGCTGTATAGAAACGCAGCCGGCAAACATATGGACGTAGTTTACGTAGGAATGGCTCGCGGAGACAACTCCGGCGCCAGAGGACGTCTCAGAAGCCACAAAAAGAATAAGCCCGATCTCTGGACTCATTTTTCAGTCTTCAAAGTTTGGGACAATATTACAAAAGAACAGGTGCAAGAATTAGAAGGCTTATTTCGTCATCTTTATCGTCTTGATACTCGAGCTAACGAATTAAATGTACAAAAGACGTACAAGCCACTGGCATCTATAAAAAAGAAAAAGGTCGAAGACTGGACCTAATAAATCTTTACTTCAGTAACAGCAGAGACTTTCTATGAACGCGTTCATCGCCTTCCTCCACCACATAGCCTTCCTGGCCATCATGCTAACGCTGGCCTTCGAAATGCTATTGCTGAAGCAGCCGTTAACGCTCGCAAGCGCAAAGAAAATCCAGCGCTACGACGCCATCTACGGCGTCGCCGCTGGCCTGATCCTGATCATCGGTGGTTTGCGTGTGATGTATTTTGAAAAAGGCGCTGACTACTATATGCATAGCGCGCCGTTCATCATCAAGATGGTCCTGTTCATCATCGTCGGCCTGATCTCTATCCATCCGACCATGACTTTCCTGAAGTGGAATAAGACGCTGAAGCAAGGCGTAGTGCCTGAGCTGACAGATGCACAGAGCCGCAAGCTGCGCGGCATTATCCATGCTGAATTAATGTTGCTGGGTGCGATGATCCTGTGTGCAGCGATGGCTGCCAAGGGTATAGGCTACTTCGGTAACTGAGGCCTGACGCGAGCGATACGCGTCAGGCAGTCGACCTTCAAATTTTTTACTTCTTCAGATCGGCTTTGATTTTCACTGCCGCCGCTACATTCTCCGCATCCTGCTTCAACTGCTTTTCGTAATCGGCTTTGGTCGGTGTGTAGCTGGGGCGTATTTTGCGTTCACCGAAGTCTTCTGCACTTTCCTTGTCGATTTCCATTTGGTATTGCAGTTGCTTCGCGTTTTTTACTTCCAGTGTCTTCCACGCGTCACAACCACTAAACAAACTATGTCGCGCGTTCAGCGTTTTGCCAGCGCTCAGGCCACCATCATTTTTGAAGTAGCCAAAGACGCGGCAGCTGCGATTGGATTGCTGCTCGCCATCAACGAAGACCCACGCATTCAGATAGGCTTTGGAAATATTGAAGCGGCTGTTATTGGTGACCGTGTAACGGATTTCCGGATCGCCGAACGACGCACCGCGCACGATGGCTATCGATGAGGTGGTGACTTTACCCAGCTCGGCGTCTATCTCGGCCAGATGCGCTTCCTGCTCATCCAGCGTTTTCTTTTGTTTTGCATACTCGGCGGTCGTGCTTGCGATCCGCTCAGTGACTGCCTTGATGTATTCATCGGCCTGGCGGTTGATGACTTCACGCGGCGTAGCTTTCGGGTACTTGGCCAGGAACATGTCCATGCTGAGATTATCGACCGCCCAGTTATAGGCGTTTTGCTCTTCGGCCGACATTTTTAACCACGCCTTGTTCAGTGAAGTGCGGTAAGCCGCCTCGGATTCACTGGCCAGTCTGGCATCCAGTCCTTCGCCATTGCCGCAGCCCAACAAAACCAGGCTTGCCACTACACACGCTGCAGCGCTACGCGCCTTTACCATCGCCTTCATACTCTCGTGCTTCCCTCTATAGAATGAGGCTGCATTCTATACACCTACGTTGCCGCATAGCAATATCAAGCCACAATCTGTAACACTCCACGCATTACAATAGCCGCATGAAAATCGACCACGCCACCATCGTCACACCGCAACTGGAAGCGGTACGCCTGTTCTTTTGCGACATTGTAGGACTCTCGGTGGGTGAACGCCCGCCTTTCGGCTTTGATGGTTACTGGCTGTACCACGACGGCAAAGCCGTGATCCATCTGATCAAGACCAATTCCGAGCGACCGCTCACGAAGTCGCCGACGCGCATCGATCACATTGCGTTCAGGGTGGATAGTGCAGAGGAATGGAATAAGCTGATTGCGAAATTGCAGACAGCCACATATGAATTCGAATCGTCGGAAGTGCCGGTGACGGGTGAGCGACAATTATTTGTCGTGCCAACGCCGGGCGTGATGATCGAGTTTGTCAGCGCCGCTGCTTAAGGCTTCTTACCGGATTTTTTACTCGCGGCCCTGGGGATCGGGAGATCCTGCCCCAATGGTTGCATCGCGCGTATCGTATCGAGGAAGAGACGCAAACGCGCCGGATAGTAACGCGCATGCGGATAGACCAGATACACCGGCAATGGTGGTGCCCGCCAATCAGGAGCCAGATGCAGCAAGCGCCCTTGTGCAATGTCATCTGCCACCAGCCACGCAGAAATAATCCCCGTCCCCAAACCCGACGCAACTGCGGTACGCAAAGCGTACAAGCTATCCGTGCTCATGCGCGGCTGTATAGCGAACCTATGCTCTGCGCCACCGGATAGTTGTGTCAGCACGACCTCTTCGCGATAGAAAGTACGGAAGGCCAGCCACGGCAAGGTGTGCAGCTTTTCGACTTCCTGTGGCAATAATTTATCCGCCACCAGTTGCGGTGACGCCACCACGATGCGCGGTACATCAAACAGCTTGATCGCGACTACCGAAGGATTGTCGACCACACCAACCTGGATCGCACAATCGATGCCTTCGGCAATGAAGTCGGGGCGACGGTCATGCAGCATCCACTCCACCGACACACGCGGATACCGCCCAAGGTAATCAGCCAGCGGTGCAATCAAATGCTCCTGACCGAAGGCATGCGGCACCAGTACGCGCAATGTGCCTTCCGGTTCGTCCTGTGTGCCGCGCAAGTCAGCTTCCATCGCCTTCCAGTTATCCAGCAAATCCTTCGCATGCGCGTAGCAACGTTCGCCATCCTCGGTCAGTTTCATCACATGCGTTGAACGTTGTAACAGGCGCAAACCCAGGCTGCGTTCCAGCGCCTGCAAGCGGCGGCTGACCGTCGGCTGACTGGTCCTGAGCTGCTCGGCGGCGGCCGACAGGCTACCCGTCTCGACGATACGGACAAAGGTTTGCATCAGCTCGATGCGGTCTACGCCTGGATTTCCGGATTCTTTCATGGACAAGCTTTTATACATAGCCTTTTATACGTTAAGTGTATAAGCAATCTACGTTTTAGGCCACTACCACACCTTAAACGCATAGAGGAGAATCCGTTCTGTCGCTAATAACAAGGAATTCTCATGTTGCTTACTCAATCCACACATACACAGGTAGAAAAAGCTGCGCTGCCTGCACCACTGATCCTGCTACTGGCTACCGGCGCTGGCCTGAGTGTCGCTTCGCTTTATTACAGCCAGCCTATGCTGGGTGTACTCGGCGCAGACATCCACGCCAGCGACCGCATGATAGGACTGGTACCGACGCTGACCCAACTCGGCTATGCGCTCGGCATTTTGTTGCTGGCACCTTTGGGCGATCGCTACGACCGCCGCACCATCATCCTGATCAAAGCGGGCTTGCTCGCACTGGCGCTGCTGTCCAGCGGACTCGCCCCCGGCATCATGTGGTTGCTGGGCAGCAGCCTGGTGATCGGCCTGACCGCCACGATGGCACAAGACATCGTGCCTGCTGCCGCCACACTGGCACCTGAATCGCATCGCGGCAAAATCGTCGGCACCGTAATGACCGGTTTGCTGCTTGGTATTTTGTTGTCACGCGTTATCAGTGGCTTTGGCGCGGAAGCATTTGGCTGGCGCTCGGTGTATGTGGCCGCATCCATCGGCGTAGCGATGATTGCGGTGGCAACATGGCGCGGCTTGCCACGCTTCCAACCCACCACGCAATTGGCCTATGGTGAGTTGCTCGGTTCGATGGTGCAGTTGTGGCGTCGTCACCCTGCATTGCGTCGGGCAGCATTGGCGCAAGGTCTGCTCGCACTCGGCTTCAGCGCGTTCTGGTCAACCTTGGCGGTGATGTTGCATGGCGCACCGTTCCACCTGGGTAGCGCTGCGGCAGGCTCCTTTGGCCTGGCAGGTGCAGCGGGTGCCTTGGCAGCGCCATTGGCTGGCAAACTGGCAGACAAACGCGGCCCTGAATTAGTGACACGTCTGGGTGCTGGTTTGGGAGCGGTATCGTTCGCAGTGATGTTTCTGGCACCTAGCCTGCCTACCCACATGCAACTGGCGTTGCTAGTGATCGCGACCATAGGTTTTGATCTCGGCGTACAGGCAACATTGGTTGCGCACCAGACCATCGTCTATAGCATCGAACCTGGCGCACGTAGTCGTTTGAATGCCCTGCTGTTCACTGGCATGTTCATCGGTATGTCCAGCGGTGCTGCGCTCGGTAGTTTGCTGTTGTCGCAATTTGGCTGGGCCGGTGTAGTGGTACTGGCAACTGTCGCCTCATTGGCAGCATTGGCGGTACGCATGGTCGGCACAAGCAAAACCTGAAGTCCGGCCTGAGATCAGTTAGCATGTCGCATCCATGTCCGCTATCGCGTTTGAATTGTTTGAATGAACGGGTAGCGGACATTTTTGCACCAGTCCAATTGATACAAGACCATGACTACTTTTAAAAATATCGTTCTCTACACCGACGTCGATGGCTACGCCAAATTCCGTGAGGCCGACATAGCCTTACCCGGCGGCTCACCCAAAGCACTGTTATCCGAACTGATCCCTTCCGGCGGCTTCCAGGTACGACACAGCCCGCCCGGCGTGAGCAGCGATTTCCATTGCACGACGACGGCGCAATGGCTGGTAGTACTCAGCGGTGAAATGGAAATCGGTTTGCGTGATGGCAGCAAGCGCGTGTTCAAGGCGGGCGATCATTTCTTCTCGAATGACCTGCTACCTACAGGTGCCGACTTCGATGACAAGGTACACGGCCACAGTAGCCGCGTGCTGGGTGATACACCGTTGACGACTTTGTTTGTACGTACTGCCTGACGCTGATCAGTACTTCGGCACGCAAACCCGATCATGGCTTGCAATAAAAAACGGCCCCATTATGGAGGCCGTTTTTTGTGATGCGTGCAATACGCTTATTCGCAAGACTTAGAACTTGTAAGCACCAGTAATCCATCCCATAGGCTGGCGGTCGGCCGTATCCGATTCAGGACGACCACCGTAGCTGCGCCATGCAACCGCTGCATCGGCACTCCATTGATTTTTTACGAAGCGTACGCCAGCGCCATAGCCACCTATGCTGCGTTTGTTATCTGCATTGGTCCATGGTTTGGAGTTAGTCTTGATCCAGCCTGCATCGTAGAAAGCATAAGGCACAAATGCGCCGACGGCATAACGCACTTCGAACTGTGCCAGCCAGCCCTGGTCGCCATACGATTCACCTACCGGATAAGCACGTATGCCGGTTGGGCCACCAAGGCCGAATTTCTCCGACGAATCGAGGTTCTGGTCAGCCCACTGCGCCGAGATACGAGCAAACAGGTTCAGCTTGTTAGTCACAGCCTGTATGCGAGCAAGATCCAGGTTCACCTTGTTAAAACTACCCTCACTACGCGCACTCACAGCATCCACTGAACTCAGCGTGTGATCCAGCTTGAGTTTACCCGGTGTCCAGGTAACAGCGCCGTAAGTGACTGCACCGCCACCGAGTTGGTCACGGGTGTCAAAACTCAGCGTGACCGGTAAGGTATCGCTGGATTTGTCATTGCTGGTACCAACGGCACCGCGCCTGTCATTCAGCTTTTTGTACTGATACGTCGCGCTGAGTGTCAGATTGGTTTTTTGTGAACGTAGGATCGGGTAGCTGAGACCTGCGCTATACACATCAGCCGTACCGTTGGCGTCCAGTGCAGAGAATGATTTACCCAGCTGGTAATAAGTGTGGGTATAGGAAACCTGCCCGCGCAAACCCGACACGCCCAGCGGCATGCTGTAAGCGAGATTACCAAACCACATGCCTTCTTCAGTGTACAGACTACGGATGTTGATCTGGTCACCCAACAGGAAAGGACTATTAATGTCGAGGTTGGCGCGCGCGCGGGCACGACCGGTATAGCGGTTACCGTGATTGTCGAGGCCAACTTCACCTGCGTACTTCGAGGTACGTTCGATCTCGACCGCGAGGTCCCCGGTGCCGACTTCCTGGCCCGGACGAATGATAGGTGCGACCCGCACACCAGGCAGATCATCCATCAACAAGGAAACGCGTTCCAATTGCGCGCTCTGGATCACACTGCCCGGCTGCAAAGGCGCGAGGAAGCGCTGTGCTGCATCTGTGAGCTTTGCATCGCCATGCGCTTGCACTTTGCCGTAACGGCCTTCGACTAC
>JBEBUE010000055.1:0-10529 GCA_040393485.1 Herminiimonas sp. | reverse complement strand
CGATCTGTATTGCGGATTTTTTTGCAATCAAAACGACAAGCATCCGTTTTTAACGGATGCTTTTTTTTCATAAATTTTTTACTTATTTAATCGAAAAAAATATTTAAAAATAATAAAAAAAATACTAGTCAATACCGCATTTTCTCCCTATGAAAATGCACAAATTTTCATCATGCATTCCTGCTTCATATAGCAGCGTATACACAAAACAAATACCAACTGATACATCACGCATCACGACAAACGACCTGCCAAAAAGCGCCATATCTCAGTGTCTGAAGTAGCCAAGGTTTTGTCGCAAAGTAAAAGATGCTCCGGCCTAATATCAATCCAATCCAAACGCAACCAGTAGGCCGCTGGCGCATGTGGATTGATCCGAAGACAGGTGTCAACAAAAAAATTTACACCTGTCCTACGGTGACTTTGAATGGGACATCAAGGTAAACAACACTCTATCCACACTCAGGAGATTCAAAAATGAAAAAGCAAATCATTGCAGTAGCCATTACTTCACTGTTCGCCATCTCAGCATACGCAGGCGGCCACGGTGGTCCTGGCGGTGGCCACTCACCAATGCCACCTGCTGGCGGTAATGTCTCCGCAGCTTCAATTGGTGGCGCAGGCGGTGCTGGCGGCGGCGCAATTTCGGGCAATGCATCCGGCGGCTCAACTACTGGCGGCAACGCAAGTGGCGGCAATGCGTTTCAAAACAACTTCGGTGGCAGCGTCAACACCGGTGGCAACTTGACCTCAACTGGTGGTGTTAAATCCAGCGGCGGCGACACCAATGCCACCACTACAAGCGCAGCCACGGTTGGCGCCGGCGCCCCTAGCGGCCATTCAGGCAGCCATGGTAGCCAAAGCGGCGGTGGTAGTGCCAAAGCAGGCGACACAACAGCAACGCAGAAATTCAATGGCAATTCTCTTGCTGTCGGCGGACAAACCAGCTCCTCAACCGGTAACGCAGCCTCCGGCAGCGGCAACGGCAACTATGCCGGCGATGGCAAATCGGTGACGATCGGTGGCGATACCAAGAGCGGCGCAGCATTCGGTGGCGACGGTGGCAATGGCGGCAATTCGTCCGCCAGCGCTCACTAAGTCAGGCGCAAGTTGGCTATCAATACCTTAGCCACGCAGGAAGAGAGGCAACTCTCTTCCTGTTAACAGAATTCATCATAGTGATGGAGCAGCCATGAAAAGCAATCTTCTTATAGGCGTGCTGGCAGCCTCGATGTTTGCATTGCCAGCTTGGGCGGGAGGTGCCCGTGGTCATGGACCAGGCTCCGGATCTGGATCAGGCTCTCCCATTATCAATACCTCGTCATCAGCTACCGGTGGCGCAGGCGGTGCAGGCGGCGCAGCGACCGGCGGTAGTGCGACCGGTGGTGCGGCAACCGGCGGCGCATCCAACGTCACAGTATCGGTAGGCACGGGTACAGCTTCGGCCTCGCCTGGAGCTGCAACGCTCGGTGCAGTAGGTGCACCAGGCAGCAGCGCTTACAACACGCAGGCAACTGTGCAGTATGGCGGCGACTACACCGTCAAGAATGTACCTACTGCAGCTCCACCAGCACTCACCACTACTTTGTCGGACACATGCATGGGTTCGGTATCGCTGGGTGTATCGGCAGTCGGATTCGGTGTCACCGGCGGTATGACCATGGTCGATGAAGCATGCGTACGCAGACTCGACTCCAGGGAATTCCGTTCGATGGGTATGAACGATGTCGCACTCGCCCTGCTATGCCAAAGCGAATCCAATCGCAAGGCTATCGAAGCGACCGGACGCAGCTGCCCGAATGTACCTAAGCAACAAGCTGAAGCAGCAGCAGCGGCCAACGTACAAACCTATGCCGTCAACGCACAAAACTCGTCGAACCAATATACCGACCCTATCGTGCGCAAACGCATGGGGCTTGAACCGCTGCCATGAAATGTAAGGCAACCGAAGTGGATGGAACGGAATTGCCGGACTGAAAACTTGCCCACAAACAATTGAAACCAGAGGTGCCTGCGATGAAGCGAACAATCACAAGCGAACAGATCGCAGCTGCCCTCAAGCAAGAAGAGCTCGGCATTCCATTAGAAGATGTATTGCGCCAGGCCGGTGTATCCGAGCATACGTTTCTTGATTGGAAGAAACGTTACAGTGCTCTCCCCGGTTTCCCGCAAGACTTAAAATTCCTGCAGGAAGAGAACAACAAGCTCAAACAAATCGTCGCAGAACTTGCCCTGGAGAATGCCCGCTTAAAAGATCTGTTGGATCACAAGTAACTATTCTCAAATTGTAATGTGCATTGCAGCAAAAAGAGGTGTACTTCAAATTAATTACATCTATATTGAATATAAGAATTAATGCATGGCTTCAACAAAATTTTTCTATGCTTTCGATTTTTAAAAAGTTTTTCACTGGCAATATTTTTACTGATATTGAGTGAAGACAAGCAATAAAAACAGAATCCTGATCGGGGATATCATGGAACAGATGTCATTCAAACTGCCGTCTCTCGCTGATTGCAGCAGGACCATCAAACATATAGGCATCATTGTTTTCGAAGGCGTCATACTGGCCGACGTAATCGGGGCGGCAGACGTATTTGGAGTCGGCGACAAACTCATATCTTCGGTATTTGCAGGACATGCGGGCTACGCGATTTCGCTGTTGTCATTGAATGGCGGCGTCATACGCTCCTCTACCTGCGTACAGATCATGACCCTGCCGCTGCCACCACATGATGACCATAATTTCGACACCATACTCATCGCCAGCGGCACAGGCAATTTCGATGCATATCGTGATCCCGGCCTGATCGGCTGGCTCCGGGACATCCGTAATTCTGTGCGTCGCATTGGTGGCGTATGTACCGGTGTATTCGTCATGGCCGCAGCCGGCATGCTGGATCATCGTCGTGCGACCACACACTGGGCCTTGCAAGATAAATTGATACGTGAGTTCCCGCAAATTAAAGTTGAACGCGATGCAAACACATGCGAGGACGATGGCATTTATACCGCCAGCGATGTCGGCATGGCGACGGATCTCGCACTCATGTTTCTGGAAAATGATTTAGGCAGCACCGTCGCCAAGCGCGTGGCTGATAGCCTGCAAGTCGCGCAACACCGGCGTGAACAAGCCCCTGTGCGCCCCAGCAAGAGGGTAGAACCAGTCAAGTGCACCAAGATTCAACAGGCATCGCGCTGGTTTGTACAGCATATGGCTGAACCGATCAGTATCATCGACGCTGCCAACTTTGTGTCCATGAGTGAGCGTAATTTCCAGCGCCAGTTCAAACGTGAAACCGGCTGGACACCGCATGAATTTTTATTGCATCTGCGCCTGGATGCCGTACGCCATGAACTGGCGGAAACCGATTTGCCGGTGGATAAAATCGCCCGGCGCTGTGGTTTCCTTAATGGTGAACATGTGTCCAAGCTATTCCGTAAACATCTGTTGATATCACCAGGTGAATACAGGCGCAGCGAACGTGCATCCAAAAGTACGATGAGCTCCGCTTCGATCACACCGGTACCAGATCCGATTTCCGTCAGCCCGCCTATACTCGTCTTTGACGCACTCTCAAAGAAGACATTGGCCGATGGACTCATGTGAGTCCTCGGCCATTTTTCATAGCGCAGCGTAGATTTACTTCAAGGCACCGAAAACTTTGCCCAGGATGGCACTACCTGCGCCAACCGGATCCTGACGTATCGCTTTCTCTTCTTCGCCTATCATCGTGTACAGGCCATCCAGTGCGCGCTTGGTAACGTAACCTTCGACTGTAGTCTCATCTTTCGAGACCAGGCCACTGGAACCAACCTTACCCATGATGGCGTTGTACTGTGGTGCCAGGCCATTTTTATCGGTGATCTTCTTCACCACCGGCAGGAATTGTGCACCTAGCGGTGTCGCGGTTTTTTGACGGAAGAAATCCGTCACTGAAGTATCGCCGCCAGTCAGGATATTCTTTGCATCTGTCACCGTCATCGACTTCACGGCATCCAGCAACAAGGGTTTGGCCAATGCCACTGCCGATTCAGCTGCGTGGTTCATCGATACCTGCAACTCTTCTACCTTCTTGCCCTGCCCGGTCATCTTCAGGATAGGCATCGCTTTCTCAACCACGCCAGGCAAACCGATTTTTACTTTTTCATTATTGAGGAAACCGTTTTCCACACCCAGCTTGGAGACAGCGACAGTCGCGCCTTTTTCCAGTGCCGCCTTGACGCCGCTCGTTGCATCCTTATTGCTCAAGTCTGCCAGTGAGACAGCAAAAGCCGCGGAAACAACCAGGCTCAATGAAACTGCCAGTGCCGTTTTGGAAAAGTGATGGTTGAGCATGCTGCCTCCTCAAGAAAAGCGATGTAGGGAATGGTGTGGTTTTTATCTGCATGATGCGATAGCTGCCTCATATTATCGCAAGGCGCGTTTTTACGGCAGCAGTTTGCCGCAAACAATTGCAAGCAAAATGACTGTCTTCACATAAAGAAGGGAGCAGGCATTGCCTGACGGAAAACCAGCCCGGCCAGTCGTACACAGCCGTAAGCATATAAAAAAACGCCGACTGGAAGGCTGCTTCCAATCGGCGTCAACTACAGTACCTCGCAAACTTTACTTATGGCTGGACTGCCAGTGCCAGGCCATCCTTGGCGGCCGGGGTATCCCAACCACCGCCGAGTGCGCGTATCAGGCCCACCGATGCGATGGCGCGCTGGCCAGTGCTGCGTATCTTCGAGCGCTGCGTCGACAGGCTGGAACGTTGCGCATCGATCACTTCAAAGTAACTGGCTGAGCCATAGCGATAACGTGAATCGGCCAGGCGTGCAGCCAGTTGTGCCGAGCTCACGGCCTGATCTTCAAATTGCAGTTGTCGATCCAGGGTACGCAAGGCGGTCAGGTTGTCTTCGACATCCTGGAAGCCGACCAATACCTGTTGCCGGTAGTTGGCGACCAGTGCTTCGTAGTTGGCATCGGCACGCTCCAGGTTGGAACGGTTACGACCACCATCAAACAAAGGCATGCTGAGTATGGTGCCGACCACCGGGCCCAGCATCCAGCTACGGCTCGACCATTTGAACAAGTCGCGCAATTCATTGGACTCATAACCAGCCGATCCGGTCAGCAGCAGTTTCGGGAAGAAAGCTGCCTTGGCCGCACCGATACGTGCGCTGGAAGCTGCCAGCTGACGCTGCGCCTGCGCAATGTCGGGACGACGTTCCAGCAAATCAGAAGGCAAGCCGGACGGCACCGTCACCACTGCAGCAGCCAATGGTGCTGTCGGCAAAGTGAATTCGGCCGGCGCCTTGCCGAGCAAAATTGCCAATGCATGGTCACGTTGCGCACGTTGCCTTTTGACGCCTTCCAGTTCAGCACTGGTGGTCGCCCACTCGGTCTTTGCCTGCGCTACGTCCAGCTCGCTGGTATCACCCGCGTTGTAACGGTGCTGTGTCAGCTCCAGTGCTTCCTGGCGCAAGGACACGGTTTTTTGCAAGACTTCCAGTTCCGAATCCAGCGAACGGATAGTGAAGTATTGTTGTGCAACGTCGGACTGCAAGGCCAGCAAGACCGAACGATAGGCAGCTTCCTGCCCTTCTGCATCCAGTCTGGCGGCACGGCTGGCGTCGGACAAGCGACCGAACAGATCCACTTCATATCCGAAACTCAAAGGCGCGCGATAAGTAGTGCTGGCACCTTGCGCATTACCGCTACGGGTCGGGCCGACGCCAGCATCTACCTGCACGCCGCGATCTGCGTCGACCACACCGGCGATTGCGCGTGCATCTTTCACACGCGCCAATGCAATCGCCAGATTCAGGTTGGCCTTGCCTGCTTCCACGATCAGCTCACTCAATTGATCGTCGCCAAATACCTTCCACCATGCACCGCGGTCTTTGTTATCAGCTGGCGCTGCCAGTTTCCATGCACCATCCAGCGCGGTGGCTTGCTCACGATATGCGGTCGGCAAATCCAGCTTGAGCTGTTCCGGCGGCCGCGCGGTCGAGCAACCGGCCAGTACCAGCGCCGCCACCATTGTGCTCAGGGATAAATTAAATTTCGTCATCATCACACCTCGTAATTATGCGGAGTATCCGCAGCCGCAACCGGGGCAGGATGTGCGACGTACGCTTCACCCTCTACCACCTTCTTGCGGGTGAATTTCTTTTCCAGCGTACGCAGCAGCACGTAGAAGATAGGTGTCAGGAACAAGCCGAACGCGGTCACACCTATCATGCCGGAGAACACAGCCACACCCATCGCATGACGCATCTCAGCACCGGCACCAGTCGACAGGATCAGCGGCACCACACCGGCAATAAACGCAATCGAAGTCATCAGGATAGGACGCAGACGCAAGCGCGCCGCTTCAATCGCTGCTTCGTAGATGCCACGTCCCTGATGCTCCAGTTCACGGGCAAACTCGACGATCAGAATCGCATTCTTACAGGCTAGCCCCACCAGCACGATCAGACTGATCTGCGTGAAGATGTTGTTGTCGCCACCTGTCAACCAGACGCCGAAGATTGCAGACAGCAAGCCCATAGGCACGATCAGCAATACGGCCAAAGGCAGGGTCAGGCTTTCATACTGCGCAGCCAGCACGAAGAACACCAACAGCATCGCCAGCGGCAAGATCACAAACAAGGTATCGCCAGCGATCTTGTCCTGATACGTGATCTCGGTCCACTCATAGCTGATACCACGTGGCAGTGTTTCTGCCAGCAAGCGCTCTACCACCGCCTGTGCCTGGCCAGTGCTGTAACCAGGAGCCGGACCACCATTCACGTCAGCTGCCGGGAAACCGTTGTAGCGGATAAATTGATCAGGGCCGTAGCTCTGTGTCATTTTCAGGACCGACGACAAAGGCACCATTTCGCCGTTCTTGTTACGCGCTTTCAGCAAACCGACATCTTCAGCATGGGCACGGAACGGTGCATCTGCCTGTACCCGCACCTGGAAGGTACGACCGAATTTATTGAAGTCGTTGACGTACAGCGAGCCGAGGTAAACCTGCAAGGTATCGAACACTGCCGGCACCGATAGGCCCAGTTGCTGTGCACGTGTACGATCCAGGTTTGCATACAGTTGTGGCACGTTGATCTGATAGCTGGAGAACATGCCAGCCAGTTCAGGTGCCTGGTAGGCTTTGGCCAGGAAGGCTTTCAATGCATCGTTCAATGCTTCCTTGCCCAATGCGCCTCTATCCTGGATCTGCAGCTTGAAGCCGCCGATGGTACCCAGGCCCTGTACCGGTGGTGGCGGGAACATCGCAATGTAAGCGCCTTTAATACCTGACATTTGCTGGTTCAGCTTTTGAGCAATCGCGGGACCGCTCAAGTCCTTGCTACGACGTTCTTCAAACGGCTTGAGCGACATAAAGACAATGCCGGAGCTCGGGCTGTTCACGAAGCCGTTAATCGACAAACCAGGGAATGCAACCGCCGATTCAACACCAGGTGTCTTCATACCGATTTCAGACATTTGACGGATCACGTCTTCGGTACGATCCAGCGATGAAGCATCCGGCAACTGCGCAAAACCAACCAGGTACTGTTTATCCTGACCCGGAATAAAGCCAGCCGGGACGTGATGGAACAGGAACATGGTGGCACCGATCAGCGCGGCATACACTGCCAACGCAAGGGATTTGCGCTTCAGGATACCGGTCACACCACCGCCGTATTTTTCGGAACCACGATGGAAGACCTTATTAAAGCGAACAAAGAACCAGCCAAAGGCGCGATCAATCGCCAGCTGGAATTTGTCTTTAGGTGCGCCATGGCTCTTCAACAACAAGGCTGCCAATGCAGGCGACAAGGTCAATGAGTTGAATGCCGAGATCACGGTCGAAATCGCAATCGTCAACGCAAACTGCTTGAAGAATTGCCCAGTCAAACCGCTCACGAATGCGAGTGGCACGAACACTGCCGACAGCGTCAGTGCAATCGCGATAATCGGACCCGACACTTCACGCATCGCCTTATAGGTTGCTTCACGTGCGGTCAGGCCGTCTTCGATATTCCGCTCGACGTTTTCCACCACCACAATCGCATCATCGACCACGATACCAATCGCCAGCACCAGTCCGAACAAGCTCAGTGCATTAATCGAAAAGCCGAGGCCCATCATCACCGCGAAAGTACCAATCACGGATACCGGCACGGCCAGTAAAGGAATGATGGAAGCACGCCAGGTTTGCAGGAAGATGATCACCACGATCACCACCAGCAAGATCGCTTCCAGCAAGGTATGCACCACCGCTTCTATCGACGCACGCACGAACTGGGTCGGATCATAGACGATGCTGTAATCGACGCCTTCCGGCATGTCTTTCTTCAGCTCGGCCATGGTCTTGCGCACGTTGTTCGAAATATCGAGCGCATTGGAACCAGGTGACTGGAAGATAGGAATCGCGACTGCCGATTTATTGTTCAGCAGGGATCGCAAAGCGTACTCGCTCGCGCCCAACTCAACCCGTGCCACATCACGTAAACGTGTGACGACACCATCCGGCGAAGTACGGATCACGATATCGCGGAATTCATCTTCCGTACTCAGACGACCTTGTGCATTGACCGAAATTTGGTAATCAACACCCGGCACCGACGGCGACGCACCGATCACACCGGCTGCGACGTTGACGTTTTGCTGACGGATCGCATCAACCACATCGTTGGCGGACAAACCACGCTCTGCCACTTTGCGTGGATCGAGCCAGACGCGCATCGAGTAATCACCGGAGCCAAACAATTGCACCGCGCCTATGCCTTGCAAACGTGCCAGCCTGTCTTTCACGTTCAACACGGCGTAATTACGCAGGTAAGCCATGTCGTATCGGTCGTTAGGCGAGACCAGATGGACCACCATCGTTAGGTCGGGCGAGCTCTTGGTCGTGGTCACACCAAGGCGTTGCACCACGTCAGGCAGACGTGGCAAAGCCTGGTTGACGCGGTTCTGCACCAATTGCTGCGCCTGATCCGGCGACACGCCAAGTTTGAAAGTGACGGTCAGGGTCATCAGGCCGTCGGAGGTGGCCTGCGACTGCATGTACAACATGCCTTCGACACCGTTGATCTGCTCTTCTATCGGCGTGGAAACGGTTTCTGCGATGGTTTGCGGATTGGCACCGGGGAAGTTGGCCTTGACCACTACAGATGGTGGCACGACTTCCGGATACTCGGAGATCGGCAGGTTCAGCATCGAGATCAAACCACCGATCAGAATGATTGCCGACAAAACGCCGGCAAAGATGGGGCGATCGATAAAAAATCGAGAGATATTCATTTCAGTTTTTCTTTTTAAATGTGGGGAGCGTAGTCAGCCAGGTCGTTCCTGAATTAGTTGACTGCGCTGGAAGCCGCCTGCCCTGCCGGCTTCGCTGTATCGGCACGCGCAACGCGTGCATCCATCTGCACGACTTCCGGCGTCACGGTGTCATTCGGACGTATGCGTTGCAGGCCGTTGACGACGATACGTTCATCCTTCTGCAAACCGCTGCGTACCACGCGCAAGCCATCAACGATAGGACCGAGGCTGACCGGGCGATAAATCACCTTGTTATCTGCGCCGACGACCATCACGTATTTTTTGTCCTGGTCGGTACCGACTGCCTTGTCGTCGATCAACAAAGCATTCTTGGCATTGGCATCACCGGTACGTACCCGCGCATACATCCCTGGTGTCAAGGTACCGTCTTCGTTATCGAATACTGCGCGTACCCGTATGGTGCCGGAGCCAGTATCGAGGCGGTTGTCGAAGGACTTCACATGACCATTGCGTGGATAGCCGTCTTCACTGGTCAAGCCTATCGAAACCGGAATACGGCTCACACCGCTGTTACCGACCGTGCCATTACCAGCGTAACGAATATAGGTAGGCTCATCGATTTCAAAGTTAACGTACACCGGTGATACCGATACTACGGTGGTCAGCGTCGGTGCGGTCGGGCCAGTGGCGACCAGATTGCCCACAGTAATTTCTGCGCGTGAAACACGACCGGAAACCGGCGCGGTGATTTCGGTGTATTGCAGATTCAAGCGTGCGCTCAATACAGCTGCATCGGTTGCTTTCAGATTGGCGTCGGCCTCCTGCAGCGCGTTTTCGCGGGTATCGAGTTCACGCTGTGCAACGGCACGTTCTTCCAGCAAACGCTTGGTACGCTCAAGCTCTGTTTTGGCCAATGCCAGACGCGCTTGTGCACCGGCACGTGCTGCTTCGGCGCGCGCCAGCTCTGCTTTATATGGACGTGGATCGATGGTGAACAGCAAAGCGCCCTTCTTCACCAATTGACCATCCTGGAAATGCACGGCATCGATGGTGCCGGACACACGTGGCCGGATCTCGACCCGTTCAATGGCTTCCACCCGTCCGGAGAAATCATCCCACTCGGTAACCGAACGTTCCAGCACGCTGGCAACGGTGACGCTAACTGCCGCTGGTGCCGCGGCAGGCGTTTTCTCGGCACGACCTGTGAGTGATACGGTCGTCGCGCCGACAATCAATAGGACGCCGACCGCTATTGCAATGGCGCTAC
>JBEBUE010000054.1:0-10906 GCA_040393485.1 Herminiimonas sp. | reverse complement strand
TACTGATTCCGGTTGCATTGAATTCCGCCTTGCTGCTCATCACCGCCCTGTTCTGCAACAATGCCACCGGCCGCCGTTACCCGCACCGCCCATTGCCGCCAGACAACGCAAACAAGCACAACACCAAAGATGTCGCGCCGACCGAACGCATAGGCATCGCACCCGCCGATCTGGACGCAGTGCTGACCCGTTACAACCAGGTGCTCGATATCAGCCGCGACGATCTCGAAGCCATCATGCTGCACACCGAGATGCAAGCCTATCGCCGCCGACTGGTCGAAACCGTCTGCTCGGCCGTCATGTCCAGGGATGTCGTCACGGCCGAATTCGGCACCACGTTGGCCGAAGCATGGACCACCCTGCAGCAACATGACCTCACCGCATTACCCGTCATCGACCGTGGTCGCCATGTCATCGGCATCGTCACCAAAGCCGACTTCCTCAAGCATGCTGAAATCGAACCACACGAAGGCTTGACCGAACGCCTCAAACATCTGATCACGCCATCGATGCTCAGTCATACCGAAAAGCATGAAGTAGTCGGCCAGATCATGACTAAGGAAGTCATGACTGCAGATGAAAACCAATCCATCCTGGATCTGGTACCGCTCATGTCCGATTCCGAATTGCACCAGGTGCCGGTCATCGATGCGCGCGGCCGCCTGGTCGGCATGATTTCGCAAACCGACATGATCGCTGCACTGTATGAACACAGCCTGACCAGCGAATACATCAAACCCTGATTCTGTACCGTCTATAGCCGCAGCCGCCAACGAGGAGAAACAATGCAAACCAATGAAGCTGTCAATCTGGCCCTATCCAAAGCCATCGTCGACCAGGCACCGGACGCCATCATCTTTGCCGATCCACAAGGCCTGATTCGTATCTGGAACAGCGGTGCGGAACGCATCTTCGGCCACAAGGCCGAAGACGTAATCGGCGGCCCGCTCGACGTCATCATTCCCGAACAACTCTTGCAAGGCCACAACAACGGCTTTAACCATGCGATGTCGTCCGGCCAGATGAAATATGCGGACAAGGTATTAACCACCCGCTCCATGCACAAGGATGGCACACGCATCTATGTCGATATGAGCTTTGGCTTTGTGAAGGACGACGATGGGAAAGTCCTGGGTGCACTGGCTGTCGCACGCGACATTACCGAGCGCCAGGCGAATGACCGCGCGCAACGCCTGCGCATTGCCGAGCTGGAAAAAGCGTTGCAGGAAAAGGATGCCAGCAAGGGATAACTCAAACCGCATCGCTCAATAAAAAACGGCAAGCAGCTTTACACTGCTTGCCGTTTTTATTTGAACGGAAGAACGAGCCAGTAGAGCGGACGTAAATTTCCGCAGTTAGCTGGCTTTCGCCGTCTTCATCTTGCGCAGCAACTTGGCCAGTCCTTCGCCATGTACCAGGCGCATTTTGTTTTCAACCGCAAATTGCATCGCATTCTGCGTGAAGTCACCAGACGTAATATAAAAACAATCATGGGCTGCCTTGGCTTCGCGCGCCTTTTGCAAATCGCGCAATACTTCGATGCCGGTACTCGCTGCTTTCCAGCGTTTGCAGCTGACCAATGCGGTACGGCCCTCACTGGTGATAGAGAAATCTGCTTCCGGCAAATCGATACGTGTGACTTCAAAGCCGTCACGCTTGAGGGCGTTTTCAATTTCCACCGAAAAATCGCGCCACGACATTGCGCGCACAGCTTGCAGGATCTCTGCAGTGCGCGCCTTGCCAGGTTTACCCCATTGGCGACGCAAGGCGATTACGCAGATCACCATAAAAGGAAAGCCGGTAAAAATACCGTAGATGATGTAAGGACGCGGTACGACAGCTGCAGAGAGCAATGCAATAAATACGGCTATCCCGCCACTCACCCACCACGGCGAACGCAGCAGCATGGCAAAGATAGAATTTTGATTCATCTTGAATTTCACTTGTCACCCCTAATCTAAAACCTGTTTTTGGAAGCCATTTCTTTGGCACGCATAATAACGCAGTTCGATTCGCACCAACAAAATTGAATAATCACTTCCACATGCAACATACATCGACCATGGCTCCACGCACATTTCTTGTTTAAGATAAAGCACTATGGATATTTCACCTCCGCAGGAAATTGCTCACCAGCTCGCACAAGTCCGCACCCTGCTGGAACGCCATCTCGGTGCCAATTTGCAAGCTATACATTTATTCGGTTCCGCAGTCGAAGGCGGACTTAAACCACGTAGCGATATTGATCTGCTGGTCAGTGTGCGGACTCCGCTCAGCGAAGACGCGCGTCGCCTGCTGATGCTGGATCTGCTGTCGGTCTCAGCCTCGCCAGCCAGCCATCCGTCCTTGCGTGCACTTGAAGTGACACTGCTGGCACATGACCAGGTCGTCCCTTGGCGCTATCCGGCACGCCGTGAACTACAGTTCGGTGAATGGCTGCGAGCAGACCTGCAAGCCGGCATTGTTGAACCCGCCACTGTCGACCCTGACCTCGCCATCCTGCTGACCAAGGCGCGACGCCACAGCATTTGCGTACTCGGCATACCGGCATCCGAATACTTCGATCCTGTGCCTGCAGCAGATTTTGCACAAGCGCTGGCCGATACCATCGCACAATGGAATGAAGAAGCCGACTGGCTAGGCGATGAACAAACCGTGGTTCTCGCGCTCTGTCGCATCTGGTACAGCATCGTTGTGGGTGGCATAGCGCCCAAGGATGTTGCGGTAGCCTGGGTACTGCAACGCGTAGCGGATGAACATAAAGCCATCCTGCAAGCCGCACAAGCAGCCTATCAGGGCACGGCGCCGGATCAACTTGCGGACCGGATGGCTGAGGTAAGCGCGTTCATACTCTATGCGAAGGCTGCAATAGCAAACATACGACAGCCATAAGCTTGGTATAGCTACAGCACTACCCTGACGCCAGCTGACATCAGGTAAGATCGGGCATCAGTTCACTCATCCCTGAAGGTTACGCCGCCATGAACACGCCAGCCAACGTTCCCCTCCCCCATGCAATGCGCTCCTTCATTGAGGGCTTACCAAAAACCGAGTTGCATTTGCATATAGAAGGCACGCTGGAGCCTGAACTTCTGTTTGCGCTGGCCCAACGCAATAAAATCGCGCTGCCTTACGACAGTGTCGAGAGCCTGCGCGCAGCTTACGCCTTCACTGACCTGCAATCGTTCCTGGATCTCTACTATGCAGGTGCGAACGTCTTGCGTACCGAGCAGGATTTCTACGACATGACCGCCGCTTATATTGCGCAGGCACGTGCCGATCAGGTTCGTCATGCAGAGATCTTCTTCGATCCGCAAACACATACCGAGCGCGGCATCCCGATAGAGCTTGTATTTGCCGGTATCGCACGTGCACTGCGTGAAGCGCGTGACGAGCATGGGTTCACCAGTGTGATGATCATGTCCTTCCTGCGTCACCTGTCGGAAGAGGACGCCTTCGTCACGCTGGAACAGGCACTGCCGCTGCGCAAGGAATACGCTGATTTATGGACAGGTATAGGGCTGGACTCATCGGAGCGCGGCAATCCACCTGAGAAATTCCAGCGTGTCTTTACCCGTTGCCGTGAACTGGGTTTCCGCGTCGTCGCCCATGCCGGGGAAGAAGGTCCGCCAGCCTACGTCAGCGATGCACTCGATCTGCTGCAGGTGGAACGCATCGATCACGGTGTGCGCAGCGAAGAGGACCCGGCATTGCTAGAACGCCTGATCGCACTGCGCATGCCGCTGACGGTGTGTCCGCTATCCAATCTCAAACTATGCGTGGTGGATGACATGGCGCAACACAACCTGGCACGCCTGTTACGAGCTGGTTTAGTCGTCACTGTGAATTCAGACGATCCGGCGTATTTCGGCGGCTATATGAATGCCAATTACCTGGCGGTGGCCTCAGCGCTAGCGCTGAGCCGTGACGAAATCGTACAACTGGCACGCAATGGCATCAC
Organism: Herminiimonas sp.; assembly: GCA_040393485.1. GTDB lineage: Bacteria > Pseudomonadota > Gammaproteobacteria > Burkholderiales > Burkholderiaceae_D > Oxalicibacterium. The sequence goes on along the minus strand of JBEBUE010000054.1, from coordinate 6,945 downwards.
CGCCAGCTTCATTAGCAACACCGAGAAAAAACGACTGGAGCTGGAACTGGAGCAATACCTCGCATCACATTAACAAGGACATGAGCACCTGCATCATGTCTTCATGTATGCCTGCAAACCACGTAACAAGGCATCGAAAGTAGCCTTGCAACGTGGGTTGCTACGCAAGTCTTCATGCATGGTCAGCCAGGTTCCCAGACTCATTTCAAACTCGTCTGCCAGCAAACGCACAAGCTGCGTATCGTGCCCGGCGATGCCAACCTGACATATTCCTATTCCGCTGCCCGCTCGTATCATCGCTAGTTGTGCAACGTCGCTATCCGATCTAAAGCTAAACGCATCACGCCGCCAGAATGGAAATGCCTTTCTTGCCGCGCGTATAAACGGCGTTTCCTCATCAAAACCGATGAGCGCATAGTGCGCCAGTTCTGCCAATGACTTGGGCGTGCCATGTTTGCGCAGATATTTTTTGTGCGCATATAAACCGAGGCTTACTTTGCCTATATGCCTCGCGATCAATTGCTCCTGTTTGGGCTGGGTCATGCGTATCGCAATATCCGCCTCCCGCTTGACCAGATCCTGTATCTGGTTGCTGAGGAGCAGTTCTATCTTCAATGCAGGATACGTATCCTGCAATTGCGTCAGGATGGGTGGCAATACTTCCATCCCGATGACTTCGCTGGCGGTCACGCGCACGGTACCGCGCACACCATCGCCTTGACCTTCGGCGGCACGCTTTAAAGCCGCAGCGGTATTACTCATGCTCTCAGCCAGCGCTTGCAAGTCCAGCGCAGCTTCCGTCGGCAACAAGCCATTCTGTGAACGGGTAAACAGCACCGTTCCGAGGGCTTTTTCGAGCGCAGCGATATGCCGCCCCACCGTAGGTTGCGCAATGCCCATCTTGCGCGCAGCCGCCGATAAAGAGCCTTCTTGCAAGACGCTTAAATACGAGCGGTAGAGTTCCCAGCTGATTTCGTTATCCATGCATAAATGTATAAGCGCTCGTCATTGTTAGTCAATTGTTTAATAGCGGCCCTTGATACACACTGCTTGCAACACGACTCTTCCAGGAACAAAAAAATGGATAAGAAAACAGCCCTGATACTGGGCGCGACAGGTGGCATAGGCGGTGAAGTCGCCAGGCAAATGCGTGGTGCCGGCTGGGCGGTACGCGCGCTGCAGCGCAATGCAGCAAGCACCGTCACCCGGCACGACGGCATCGAGTGGATACGTGGCGATGCCATGAACCGCAGAGACGTCATTGCCGCTGCTCACAATTGCTCCGTCATCGTGCATGCAGTTAACCCGCCAGGCTACAAACGCTGGAATGAGCTGGTGCTGCCCATGATAGAAAACACAATCGCCGCAGCGCATACGCACGATGCCTGCATCGTCCTGCCCGGCACCATCTACAACTACGGACCCGACGCCTTTCCGCTGCTGCGGGAAGATACGCCGCAACATCCGTTAAGCAAGAAAGGCCACATCCGCGTGCAACTGGAACAGCGACTGCATGCCGCCAGCCGCAACGGCACTCAGGTCATCGTGGTGCGCGCCGGTGACTTCTTCGGCCCGAAAGTGGGCAATAGCTGGTTCTCGCAAGGCCTGATCAAGCCCGGCTCGCCGATACGACAAATCAGCTTGCCCGGTGCGCCCGGTATCGGCCATCAGTGGTCCTATGTGCCTGATGTCGCACGTACCATGATCGAGTTATTGCAGCGACGCGCGCAGCTTGCGCCGTATGCCAATTTTCATATGGCGGGTCATTGGGATGATGATGGCAAACAAATGGCAGCGGCAATCAAGCGCGTAGTCATACAGCACGGCGGCAGCGCGCCGGTCTTGCGGCCTTTTCCTTGGTGGGCCATCACGCTGGCCTCGCCGTTTGTCGAGACCCTGCGCGAATTGCGTGAAATGCGATATTTGTGGAAGACGCCTATACGCATGGACAACACGAAACTCCGGCATGTGCTGGGCCATGAACCACACACACCGTTAGACCAGGCAATCGAAACTACGCTGCTGGCAATCGGTTGCTTGCCGGGCGAGCGCAGCATGCTTGCTCGCTAACGCGTCATAGCATCTACCAACCCATCTGGTCGGCTATGCGGGTGGCGCGCAATGGACTATGAAACGTTCGAGGTTGGCCGAGAAACGCTTCTGACGATGATGCACCAGATAAAAACGGCGCGTAAGACGCGGCAATGCCGTGTCCAGTATGACCAACCGACCGAGCGTAACGAGATCCTGCACTGCACACGCCGACAGGCAAGCCAGCCCCATGCCTTCAGCCGCCGCCTGTTTGATGGCTTCGGTACTGCCGGGCTGCATCTCACTGCTGAAGTGATTCAGGTGCGGCAGCAATGCATGCTCCACTGCTTCGCGTGTCCCCGAGCCTGATTCGCGCAGCAACCAGCGCGCCTGGCTCAGCGCCTTGATGCTCACGCGTCGCTTCGCTGCAGCCTGTCGCAATGAATGATCCGGTGCACACACAATCACCAACTCATCTTCCAGCCATGGATAAACCAGCAGATCCGCTTCATGGCAAGGCCCTTCGATCAGGCCTATATCCACGTCCAGCCTGGTAACGGCGAGCGCGACTTCGCGCGTATTCCCTATTTGCACGTCTATCCCTGCCTGCGGCCACGTACGCTGGTAGCTGGCCACCAGCACCGGCAATAGGTAATTCCCGATCGTCGTACTTGCGCCCACCCGTAAGCGGGTCGTCAGTACGCCTGCAGTTCCTGATGAGGAGCCGACGCCAAACTGATCTTCAATCTCCTGTGCCGACTCCAATAATGCGCGCGCCTGCGGCAACAGGGCCCGCCCACTGTCATTGAGCAAGAGACGCTTGCCGATCCGATCGAACAATTGCGTACCGAGCAGGCTTTCGAGTTCATTCAGCGCACCGCTGGTAGCGGATTGTGAAAGCGCCACGCGCAAGCCTGCTGCGGTAGTACTACCGGTGTCTGCCACCGCTGCAAAAATCTGGAGTTGACGCAATGTGAGCCGCATAAGCTTTATCTATCTACCTGTTTTATAGGTAGATTATAGATAAACAATCCGTTTCTCAAATTATTTATCAATGCCTACACTGGCTGCATATCTTTCACACCTGCTGTAACGGAGAGCCTATGTCCAGCATCCCCACATCACCGTCTACCTCACCGGCTTCAGACACACCCAGGCTGCGAGTGCCACTATTGCTGCCCGGGCTGATGCTCACCGGGGCGATTGCCACCATTTCGATTGTGCTTGGAAACATCCGGGCCTTGCAGGACTATGGCATCAGCGCACTCACGCTGGCGATCGTGATCGGCATCCTGGTCGGCAATACCATGTACTCGCGCATCGCCTCCGTCAGTGCCGCTGGCGTGCAATTTTCCAAAGCCAATCTGCTGCGTCTGGGCATCGTCCTGTATGGCTTGCGTCTTACTTTCCATGACATCGCCAATGTCGGCTGGTCTGGCGTGCTGATCGATGCGCTGGTACTGAGCAGCACATTCGGCCTGGCTTATGTGCTGGGTACCAGGCTATTCAGGCTGGAGCAACAGACTGCTTTGCTGATTGGTGCAGGCAGTTCGATTTGCGGTGCTGCCGCTGTCCTGGCTGCCGAACCAGTGGTGCGCGGTCGCACTGAGCAAGTCACGGTAGCCATTGCGACTGTAGTTGTGTTCGGCACAGTCGCCATTTTCCTCTATCCTGCCCTGTATCACTTCAACGCCGATTACCAATTAATAGCAATAACGCCCAGCAACTATGGCGTATTTAGTGGTTCAACCATCCATGAAGTGGCGCAAGTCGTCGCCGCCGGACGCGCGGTCAGCGACGACGCTGCGAATACTGCAGTGATTGCCAAAATGGTGCGCGTCATGATGCTGGCGCCATTCCTGCTCATCCTGTCGCTCTGGCTATCGCGCCGTTCAGCGCCGCTGGCAACAGGTGTACGCACGCGCATCACCATTCCCTGGTTTGCACTCTGCTTCATCGCCGTCGCCGGATTGAACTCCCTCGCCTTATTGCCACCAGCGATCACACATCAACTGACCACCATCGATACCGTATTGCTCGCGATGGCAATGGCAGGACTGGGTCTGGGCACACATATTTCCGTGATCCGCCAGGCCGGCATCAAACCACTGGCACTGGGCGCCATACTGTTTGCTTGGCTCGTGGCGGGCGGGCTTGCTATCAATACTGTAGTACACGCCTTGCTCGGTTGATGCAGGCAAAGACATGCGTGTATCCTGTGCCGGATGAGTCACCACAGATGACAACACATCACAGCCAGCCATGTACTCCATACGCACGATGAACATCGATGACTACGACGCCGTCATCAAATTGATGCAGCAAACTCCGGGCATCAGCCTGCGAGACGCGGACTCGCAGGTGAATACTGCACGCTATCTGGAACGCAATCCCGGCCACAGCTTCGTCGCACTATCGGACCAGAATATCGTCGGCTGCATCATGAGCGGCCATGACGGAAGACGCGGCTATGTGCAGCACCTGGTGGTACATGCTGACTACAGAAAGCAAGGAATCGCCGGAGCGCTGCTCAGGCGCTGCCTCGCGGCACTGGCAGAAATCGGAATCCATAAATCCCATATAGACGTACTCAAAGATAATCTAAGCGGCGCTGCATACTGGCGGAATCAGGGCTGGCAATTACGCAGCGATATTGATCGCTATTCTTTTATCTGTTCGGACAACGATAATATTTGAACGGAAATCCGGGCGCGTTTCCGCAAATTGCAAAAAAGAGCAAGCTGATTCCGCTGACAAGTGTGGCGATTTGATCTGTGCATGCAGCTAGTCCGCCATTCTTGCCAATATCCGGGCATACTCACACTATTCTGTTTTGTTGAATCAGCTTTCCTCTAATGGAAACGAAGCCTTACACATTGCCAGCCAGCTTCATCGACCTCCTGATAGACGCGGTCTTTGCGGTCGACGCTGATGGCCACGTCCTCTTTGCCAGCGCTGCCTGCGAGCGCATTTTTGGCTACACACCGCAAGAAATGCTGGGCCGGGTCATGTTCGACATGATTGTGCCGCAAGATCGTGAACGCACCCGGCAATCGGTGCAACATGTGATGGCAGGCCAGCCGCAGTTGAATTTCGAAAATCGCTATATCCGAAAAGATGGTCAAATTGCCTACATTATGTGGTCAACACGCTGGTCGCCGCCTGATCAGGTCAGGATCGGCATTGCACGCGATGTGACACAACGCAAACGGGCAGAGTCCAAGCAAGCGGCGCTTTACGCAATATCCGAAGCCACCTCGACAGCCGCAGACTTGCCCACCCTGCTCCAGAATATCCATCAAATAATAGGTACGCTGCTGGCGGTCGATAACTTCGCCGTTGCGCTGTATGACCAGGAAAGCAATCGCCTCAGTTTTCCTTACCACAGCGACAAAGACGAGGTCATGCCCGAGGCATGCAATCCAGTCGGCACCTTGTGCCAAGAAGTGATCCAGACTGGCCAGCCATTGTTGCTGACATCCGAAAACATGAGGGATTACCTGAGCGAGCAGCAAGTCATGGCCAGCACCGTACCGCTATGCTGGCTGGGCGTACCGCTCAAATCCCAGAACGGCACCATCGGCGTATTGGTGTGCAAAAGCTATGTAGGCGGCGCCTGCTACAACGAGCAGGATCAGGACTTACTGCAATTTGTCTCGACCCAGATTGCAACCGCTATCGAACGTCAACAGATGCAGACGCGCTTGCAATACATGGCGCAGTATGACCAGCTCACCACGCTGCCAAATCGCGCCTTGCTGTATGACAGGCTAGGCGTCGCTTTGCTGAAGGCCCGGCGTGAACGCGGGCGCTTATCCCTGCTGTTCCTGGATCTGGACAAATTCAAGCAAGTCAACGATACCTTGGGGCACCACGTCGGTGACCTCTTGCTGCAGGAAGTGGCGCGACGCCTGAAACATTGCCTGCGTGAATCAGATACGGTGGCGCGTGTAGGCGGCGATGAATTCGTGATCCTGCTACAGCCGATCCCGTTGCCGGAACATGCCGAGTTAGTCACGCAAAAAATCCGGAATGCCTTACTGCCGCCGATCACTGCCGACAAGCACACACTGAGTATCGTCCCGAGTATAGGGATCGCGCATTACCCTGAGCACGGCGAAGACGAAGCACAACTTCTAAAATACGCCGACGAAGCCATGTACTTGGAAAAACATGGCCGTTCGCCGCAACCATTGGCGGCGGAAATCGGTCTTAGGCCCTGAACCTGTCCTCACGCATACCAAATCCGCGCATGAAACACGAATTCCCAACCCTCAGCTATCAGGAACGCATCCACCAGGAGCTGGATAAACTCGGCATTTCGCTCGAACTCATCGCCGCGAAAAAATTACCTTTCTATGCAGAGGCCGAGGAACTGACAATTGCAGAGGTCGATGCAAACGGGCGTGAATTCCAGATGACACCTGCCACGGCAAAAGCCTGGCACGCAATGAAACAGGCGGCAGCAGACGATGGAGTGGTACTGGAAGTCGTCTCCGCCTTTCGCTCCATAGAAAGGCAGATAGACATCATCCGCTACAAGCTGGAACGCTATATGCCTATCGAAAAAATCCTGACCCTGAGCGCGCCACCCGGCTATAGCGAACATCACACCGGCCGCGCTATCGATATCAATACGCCAGGCTGTACTGCGACCGAAGAAGAATTCCACGACACGGCAGCCTATCGCTGGCTATGCGTACACGCGGCGCGCTTCGGCTTTACGCTCTCGTATCCGCGCGATAACAAGCTCGGTTTCATCTACGAGCCCTGGCACTGGTGCTTCCAGCCGGATCAGGCTTAGGCCTGCCTACATCTTCTGTTGCAGGAACTCGAGGAAACAGCTGATACGGCGCGATAACTGCGTGTTGCGGTAGTAAACCGCATGGATCGGACGCTGATAACCAGTGTAGA
>JBEBUE010000053.1:0-10957 GCA_040393485.1 Herminiimonas sp. | reverse complement strand
GAGGAATCAGGAGGCATAAAAAAACCGTTCATCAGGGTAGTTCACTCTACACTGGACGAACGGTTTTGTGGAGCCGGATCGTGCGGATCCGGCTCGGAACACCTGCTTATTTTGCAGCGAGGCGGACGTTGCTATTTTCTGGTGACAGCAAGGCAAAGCGATGAGTCATGTCGGTGGCGACGGTACGGAATTTTTGCATTTGCGAGGCGGTCAACGGCTGTGCATTCGGGATGTCGACCGACATCGGATCACGTGCTTCATTGTTGACGCGGAATTCATAGTGCAGATGAGGACCAGTCGACCAGCCCGTCATGCCCACATAACCGATGACCTGGCCTTGGCTGACTTTGGTGCCTTTACGGATATTGGTAGCAAAGCGGCTCATGTGCGCGTAAGCAGTTGAGTACTTGGACCAATGCTTGATGATGACGACATTGCCATAGCCGCGTTGGGTACCGGCAAAGTCGATGACGCCATCGCCGGAAGCACGGATAGGTGTGCCGATCGCTGCTGCGAAGTCGACGCCCTTATGTGCTTTCCACAAACCGGAGATAGGGTGCTTGCGTACCGAGAAGCCAGACGAGATACGCGAGAATTCCAGTGGCGATTTGAGGAAGGCTTTTTTCAGCGACTTGCCGTCAAAGCCGTAGTAGCCGCCGCTGGATGCAACGCTAGGGTCATCGAACCAGACTGACTGATAGGTTGCCGGGCCATTCATGAATTCGCCAGCCAGTACACGGCCAGCGTAAACATATTCGCCGTTCTGCCAGAAGGTTTCGTACACCACGTTGAAGCGGTCACCACGACGCAGGTCGGAACCGAAGTCGATATTGGTGGAAAACATATCGACGATTTGCGAGGCAACGTTGTCCGGGATTTGCGCAGCGTCCGTCGCTGCAAACAGCGAAGATTTGATTTCGCCGGAGCGCATTTCTATGCGTTTTTCCAGGGCGATGGCTTTTTCGGTGGCTTTGAAGCCTTTGCCTTCACGGCGGATTTCAATGTTTTTCAGATTGCCTGCGCCAGTGCCGACGGTGCTGCTGAGCCAGTTCAGTTCACCGTCTTCAGTTGTTTGCACCTGTACTCGTTTGCCAGCTTTCAGTTGCATCACATTGCGTGCGATGGCGTCGGATTTGATGAAATTGGTAGCATCGGCATCGTCTACACCAAGGCGGCCCAGCAAGGTGGCGAGGGTGTCACCCGAGCGTACGCGCTCTTCGCTGATGTAGTTTTGCTGGAGGGTGTCGAGCGCGGCGATCTGGTCGGCCAGATGCGGCAGTTGCAATTCCTGCGTAATGGACTTGATCGGCAAATCATCTGCATCAGGGGCCATAGGGGCCACGCCTGCTGCACCAAACGCGCACACTGCCAACAGCAATGCGGAGGCGGAAACGATGCGGGTTTTGCGGGATGATCCGAGTAGTAGTTTCTTACTGGCTGAGCTTGCGCTAAGTAATTTATTTAATGTGAACATGCAATAAGTTAAAATCTGCCGCTTGTTCGGTTTCTCTTTCTTGTGTTTTTATAAGTTGATGAACGGCAAGGTTAGAGTGGCTGGAATTAAAATAAAAAAGCATTTTAACGATTTCTTTTTCACTTACCACTTTTTTTACAATTTAATTTTAAGATATGGACGTTTCTTCTAGCAGCAAAGCGGATCAATTGCCTCTCTCAGACAAGGTGCAAGAGGCCCTGGCGGTCGCTAAGCGCGGCGTTGAAGAATTGTTAATCGAATCAGAGTTTGCTCAAAAGCTCGCGCGCTCTGAACAAACTGGCAAGCCTTTACGCATCAAACTCGGTCTCGACCCGACTGCACCAGATTTGCACCTGGGTCATACGGTTGTCCTCAACAAGATGCGCCAGTTGCAAGATCTGGGCCATCAGGTCATTTTCCTGATCGGCGATTTCACCTCCATGATCGGTGACCCGTCCGGCCGTAACATCACACGCCCGCCGTTGACGAAAGAGCAAATCGAAGAGAACGCCAAGACCTACTTCTCGCAAGCCAGCCTGGTACTTGACCCTGAGCGTACCGAGATACGCTACAACTCGGAGTGGTGCGATCCCTTAGGCGCACGCGGCATGATCGAGCTATCGGCCAAATACACGGTGGCGCGCATCCTCGAGCGGGAGGACTTCACCAAGCGTTTCAAGGCCAATACGCCTATCTCGCTGCATGAGTTCCTGTACCCGCTGATGCAGGGCTACGACTCGGTTGCGTTGAAATCCGACCTGGAGCTAGGTGGTACTGATCAAAAATTCAACTTGCTGGTTGGTCGAGAGTTGCAAAAAAGTTATGGTCAGGAACAGCAATGCATCTTGACCATGCCTTTGCTGGAAGGCCTGGATGGCGTCGAAAAGATGTCGAAATCCAAAGGCAATTACATCGGCATCACCGAACCAGCCAACACCATGTTCGCCAAGCTGATGAGCATTTCCGACGTCATGATGTGGCGTTATTACGAATTGTTGTCTTTCCGCTCACTTGCTGAAATCGCCCAATTCAAAAAAGACATTGAGGGTGGTCGCAATCCACGCGACGTCAAAGTATTGCTGGCGCAGGAAATCGTGGCGCGCTTCCACTCGGTGCAGGCTGGCGAGGATGCGCTGACCGATTTCGTCAATCGTTCGAAGGGTGGTATTCCGGACGATATCCCTGAAGTCGCTTTGACTGGCGCGCCGCTGGGTATAGGCCAGCTACTCAAGCAAGCTAATTTGTGCGCATCGACATCGGAAGCCCTGCGTATGGTGGAGCAGGGTGGTGTGCGGATCGACGGCACGGTAGTCAGTGACAAGGGTTTGAAAGTGGAAGCCGGTACTTTGGTGGTGCAAGTTGGCAAGCGCAAATTCGCGCGCGTCACGCTGGCCTGAGCTGAGGCGTGATAGCACTTTTGCAGCGTGTGACGCATGCCAGCGTTGTGGTCAGCGGTAAAACTGTTGGTGCGATAGATGCCGGGTTGATGGTATTGCTGTGCGCAGAGCGCGGTGATACCGAAAAACAGGCAGATGCCTTGCTCCATAAATTGCTCGGCTATCGCGTCTTCTACGACGATGCGGGAAAAATGAACCGCAGCGTGACCGATACCGCTGGCGGTGTGTTGCTGGTGCCGCAATTCACACTGGCTGCGGATACCCGTTCGGGTACGCGGCCTTCGTTTACGCCGGCGGCGCCACCGGATGTGGCACGCACGTTATTCGATTATTTTGTGGCACAGGCACGGAGTCGGCATGCGCATATCGCCACCGGGCAATTTGGCGCTGATATGCAAGTGTCGCTCACCAATGACGGGCCGGTGACGTTTTGGTTGCAGGTCCAGCCATCAACCTGAAATATTCGTGCGGCATCATTTGCCTGAGGCCGTTAAAATACTTTCACTTATTGAACAGGCGAGTGCACGATGAAACTATGGAGTGATTCCTTCAACGACGGTGCGGCGATTCCCGGCGAATTCGCATTTTGTGTGATCGATTCGGCGACGCACGTCACTTTGTCCGCTAACAAAAATCCGCACCTGGCCTGGAGCGATGTGCCGCCAGCCGCCAAATCACTGGCGTTGATTGTGCACGATCCCGATGTGCCCTCGCGTGGTGACGATGTGAACCAGGAAGGCAAGACGGTACCAGCCGATTTGCCGCGGGTTGATTTCTTCCACTGGACCCTGATTGATATTCCGGCAGGCGCGCAACAAATTGCGGCCGCCTCGTTTGCAAATGGCGTGACGCCGCGCGGCAAGTCCGGCCCTGCCATAGCGAACTCGCCACTGCCAGGTGCGCGTCACGGCATCAACGATTACACCGGATGGTTTGCGCAGGATGCCGACATGAGCGGCGCTTACTTTGGTTACGATGGCCCGTGCCCGCCATGGAACGACGCCATCGTGCACCGCTATGTATTTACACTGTACGCGCTGGATATCGCGAGCTTGCCGCTGGACGGCCAGTTCAGCGGAGCGCAGGTGCGGGCAGCGATAGACGGACACATATTGGCTCAGGCAAGTGTAAGCGGCAGCTACACCTTGAACCCGACACTGGTTGCGACTAGGTAACGAGGAAGATGTGACAGAAATATTATTGATACGCCACGGCGAAACCGAGTGGAATGTCGGCAAGCGTTTACAGGGACACACCGATGTGGCGCTGAACAGTGAAGGCGTGCGTCAGGCGGCGGCATTGGGCCGCTTCCTGCTGGACGAGCCGCTGGATGCGATTTATTCAAGCGACCTGCTGCGTGCTTACGATACCGCGCAGGCGGTGGCGATTCCGCGTGGCATGCAGGTATTGACCGAGCAGGATTTGCGCGAGCGTTGCTTTGGTGCGTTTGAAGGCCTGAACCATCCGGAGATCAAGGAAAAGTACCCGGAAGATTACGCTGCATGGCAGCGTCGCGATATAGACGCACGTTATCCGATGGGTGAGCGCCGTGCCGAGACATTGCGGGAATTCGCCGCACGTTCGGTGGATTGCATCGCGCGTCTTGCGAGTACCCCGGGTCATCGCAAGATTGCGGTCTTTACCCACGGCGGCGTGCTGGATTCGGTGTACCGCCGCGTCAACCAGATGGGCTATGAACACCCGCGTAATTTTGATGTGTTGAACGCGAGCATTAATCGTGTCAGCTGGGATGGCGAAAACTTCCGCATCCTGAAATGGGCGGATGTGGCCCATCTGGCGCATGCGTCGCTGGATGAAAGCGATAATCCTAAGTAGGCCGCCAAGTAGGTAAAGTAGGCAAACTGGCAATAAAGTGCCTGCAAATACAACGCCGGGCACATGTAAACGCTTAGTTCTGCAGCGCGGATGCGGCTAAAATAGCGGTTTTCCTCCGTAGCCCGCTTCCGTGAACATCGGTCCTTATTCCCTTTTGAACAATGTATTTGTTGCTCCGATGGCTGGAGTGACGGATCGGCCGTTCCGGCAATTGTGCAAACAATTGGGTGCCGGTTATGCGGTGTCTGAGATGGCCGCGTCCAATCCACGCCTGTGGGCCAGCGATAAGTCGACGCGTCGTACCAATCATGACGGCGAAGCCGAGCCGAAGGCGGTGCAGATCGCCGGCGCTGATCCGGTTTTGCTGGCCGAGTGCGCGAAATTCAATGTCGATCGTGGTGCGCAAATCATCGACATCAATATGGGTTGTCCGGTCAAAAAGGTATGTAACAGCTGGTGTGGTTCTGCCTTGCTGCAGCACGAAACGCTGGTGGCGGAGATCCTGGAAGCGGTAGTGGCGGCAGTCGATGTGCCGGTCACGCTTAAATTCCGTACCGGCTGGGATCGGGCGCACAAAAATGCATTGAACATTGCCCGCATTGCCGAGCAAAGCGGTATTGCGATGCTGACCTTGCACGGGCGTACGCGTGCCGATGGTTACAGCGGCGACGCGGAATACGAAACGATCACTGCAGTTAAGGCGGCCGTATCGATCCCGGTGGTAGCCAATGGCGACATCACTACGCCCGAGAAGGCGCGTTATGTACTGGATGTCACCGGTGCCGATGCCATCATGATCGGCCGTGCTGCGCAGGGACGGCCATGGATATTCAGGGAAATCGATCATTACTTGCGTACCGGCACTTATTTGCCAGCGCCCATGATCGCTGAAGTACGTACTCTGATGGATGAACATCTGCGCGCGCACTATGCGTTTTATGGTGAATACCTGGGTGTGCGCACCGCACGCAAGCACATAGGCTGGTATGTGCGGGAGCTGGTGGGAGGTGAAGCGTTCCGCCAGCAAATGAACAAGCTGGAAGACTGCGAGCAGCAATTGGCTGCCGTAAATACATTTTTTGAAATGCAGTTGGCCCACGGCGAACGGTTACAATATCGTCCTACTGAGGAAAAGTTGGCCGCCTGATACGGAGTTGGTGTCTTGCCATGTTAGTGGCAGAATGCGAGCCCCACAAATTATAAAAACGCGCAATCAACTAAGCACATGAGCAAAGATAATATTCAAGAAGTCGTCAAGAAAAGCCTGGAGAAATACTTCAAGGATCTCGGCGAGCAAATGCCATCGAATGTCTATGAGATGGTGGTCTTCACTGTAGAAAAGCCCATCCTCGAAGCAGTGATGGAGCGCGCCGAAGGCAATCAGTCGCACGCGGCGGACATGCTGGGCATCAACCGCAATACCCTGCGCAAGAAATTGCAGCAGCACGATTTGTTGTAATCCCCCGATTTACTTCCCGTGAGGCTGGCGGGAAGTGAATAAGCTAAGGGCGGTGACCAGGCCGCACAGCATGCCTAAGGTTTTCGCCTTTATCTTATTTAATTTACTTCCACAATTTTCATCATGATCAAACAAGCTCTCATCTCGGTCTCTGACAAAACTGGCGTCCTCGAATTTGCCCGCGCCCTGTCAGGCATGGGTGTCAACATCCTGTCGACCGGTGGTACGGCAAAACTGCTGGCCGACAATGGCATCAGCGTGACCGAAGTAGCGGATTACACCGGCTTCCCGGAAATGCTGGATGGTCGCGTCAAGACTTTGCATCCGAAAGTGCACGGCGGCATCCTGGCGCGTCGTGATTTCCCTGAGCATGTCAGCGCGTTGGACAAGCACGCGATTCCAACCATCGATATGGTGGTCGTCAATCTTTATCCGTTCCAGCAAACCGTGGCACGTGCGGAGTGCTCGCTGGAAGACGCAATTGAAAATATCGACATCGGTGGTCCTGCCATGTTGCGTTCGTCGGCCAAGAATCACAAAGACGTCATCGTCATCTGCGACCCGACCGACTACAGCCAGGTATTGAATGAATTGAATACCAACCAGGGCGAAGTCAGCTACGAAACCAAATTTACGTTGGCGAAGAAAGTATTCGCGCACACCGCGCAATACGATGGTGCGATTACCAATTACTTCACATCGCTGGGCGCAGATAAACAGCACGCTACCCGCAGTGCTTATCCGTCGACCCTGAACCTGCATTTCGAAAAAGTGCAGGAAATGCGTTACGGTGAAAATCCGCATCAATCCGCTGCTTTCTATCGCGAAAGCAATCCGCAAGTCGGCGCACTGGCGAACTACACGCAGTTGCAAGGTAAGGAACTGTCGTACAACAACATCGCCGATGCAGATGCGGCATGGGAATGCGTGAAGACTTTCGACGAGTCCGCATGCGTCATCATCAAGCACGCGAATCCTTGCGGCGTGGCAGTCGGCATCAGCCCGCTGGAAGCGTACAGCAAGGCGCTGCAAACCGATCCGACCTCGGCTTTCGGCGGCATCATCGCCTTCAACCGTGAACTGGATGGCAATGCAGCAGAAGCAGTCGCTAAACAATTCGTTGAAGTCCTGATAGCCCCATCGTTCAGTGAAAAAGCGAAACAGATTTTCGCCGGCAAACAAAATGTACGCCTGCTCGAAATCCCGCTGGGCAATGCTGTCAATGCGCATGACTTCAAACGTGTTGGCGGCGGCTTGCTGGTGCAGTCGCCGGATGCGAAGAATGTATTGCTGTCTGAACTGAAAGTCGTCAGCAAGAAGCAACCGACACAGCAGCAATTGCAGGACTTGATGTTTGCATGGCGTGTTGCCAAGTTCGTCAAATCGAACGCGATTGTATTCTGCGCAAATGGCATGACCATGGGTGTCGGCGCTGGCCAGATGAGCCGCATCGACTCGGCACGCATTGCTTCGATCAAGGCTCAGAATGCGGGCCTGTCGCTGGCTGGTACTGCAGTGGCGTCGGATGCATTCTTCCCGTTCCGTGATGGCCTCGATGTGGTCGTTGCGGCCGGTGCGACTTCGGTTATACATCCAGGTGGTTCGATGCGCGATCAGGAAGTGATCGATGCAGCGGACGAACAAGGCGTCGTGATGCTGATGACAGGCACACGCCACTTCCGTCACTAATCAGCAAAGTCATGCGATCCTGTCGCATGACTTTCAACCGCGACTGCTTACACCATGAAAATTCTCGGCATCGACCCCGGCTTGCGTACTACCGGCTTTGGCGTGATCGAGAAGCATGGCAATAAATTGAGTTACATCGCATCGGGCACGATCAAAACGCCCGATGCCGATTTGCCGCAACGCCTCAAAACCATACTTTCCAGTGTCTCCGAAGTCATTGCTACGTATCGCCCCGATTGTGCGGCGATAGAGAAAGTCTTCGTCAACGTGAATCCGCAATCGACGCTCTTGCTCGGACAGGCACGTGGCGCCGCGATTTGCGCGCTGGTGCATGCTGATTTACTGGTGGCGGAATACACCGCGCTGCAGGTCAAGCAAGCGGTAGTCGGGCAGGGCAAGGCGCAAAAAGCACAGGTGCAGGACATGGTGCAGCGCTTGTTGAAGTTGTCGGGTATGCCGGGCACCGATGCCGCCGATGCATTGGGTGTGGCGATCTGTCATGCGCATAGTGGTGAAACCCTGAGCGTGCTCGGTGCGCTGGCACCGGAGCTGGCACGCAAAGGTTTGCGTGTGCGCGGCGGTCGCCTGGTCGGTTAGTATTAGTCTTTCTTCTTTTCCCAAGGTCACAGCGAGATGATAGGTCGTCTTTCCGGAGTATTGCTCGAAAAAAATCCACCGCAATTGCTGGTCGATTGCAACGGCGTCGGTTATGAAGTCAATGTACCCATGAGCACCTTCTACAACCTGCCTGGCCTGGGTGAAAAAGTTGTGCTGCTGACCCATCTGACTGTGCGCGAAGATGCGCACATCCTGTTTGGCTTTGGTACGAACGAAGAACGTAACGTCTTCAAGCAATTAGTAAAAATCACCGGTATAGGCGCGCGTACTGCGCTCTCCATTCTGTCCGGTATGTCGGTCGCTGACCTGGCGCAATCGATTACGCTGCAGGAAGCCGGACGCCTGACCAAGATCCCGGGCATAGGCAAAAAAACCGCCGAGCGTCTCTTGCTGGAACTGAAGGGTAAGCTGGGTGCCGACCTCGGAGGAGCCGGTGCGGTTGCGACCGATGCAACTTCCGACATCCTGAATGCATTGCTGGCTTTGGGTTATTCCGATAAAGAAGCCATGCTGGCACTCAAGCAGGTACCGGCCGGTACCGGTGTGTCTGACGGCATCAAGCTCGCACTCAAGTCATTGTCCAAGGCTTAGACCAGTCCTATTAACTTTCGACGCTGCCACGCTACAATGCGACCATGAGCATACAAACCGACGACTTCAGCGAACAACGCATCATAGCCGCGACCCCAGCCTCCGCCAACGAGGAGGCGATAGAGCGTGCGCTGCGTCCGAAGCAACTGGACGAATATGTCGGCCAGGAAAAAATTCGTGGCCAGCTGGAAATTTTCATCACTGCGGCGCGCCAGCGGCACGAAGCGCTGGATCACACCTTGCTGTTTGGCCCACCGGGTTTGGGTAAGACCACGCTGGCACACATCATCGCGCGCGAGATGGGCGTCAACCTGCGCCAGACTTCGGGGCCGGTGCTCGAACGTGCTGGCGATCTCGCTGCATTGCTGACCAACCTTGAAGCCAACGATGTGCTCTTCATCGATGAGATCCATCGTCTGTCGCCGGTAGTCGAAGAGATCCTCTATCCGGCACTTGAGGATTACCAGATCGATATCATGATCGGTGAAGGTCCTGCTGCACGTTCAGTGCGTCTCGATTTGCAGCCGTTCACACTGGTCGGTGCGACCACGCGTGCCGGTATGCTGACCAATCCTTTGCGTGATCGCTTTGGCATCGTTGCGCGTCTCGAGTTTTACACGCCGCTGGAATTGGCCAAGATCGTCACGCGCAGTTCTTCCTTGCTAAATGCACCTATCGATAATGATGGCGCACTTGAAATTGCCAAGCGCAGCCGCGGTACGCCGCGTATTGCCAACCGCCTGTTGCGCCGCGTGCGCGACTATGCGGAAGTCAAAGGCAACGGCAAGATCACCAAAGCGATGGCAGATGCTGCACTCGTCATGCTGGACGTCGATCCGGTCGGCTTTGATCTGATGGATAGAAAACTGCTGGAAGCGGTGCTGTTTAAATTCAATGGCGGCCCGGTCGGACTGGATAACCTGGCAGCGGCAATTGGTGAAGAGCGCGACACCATAGAAGACGTGCTAGAGCCTTACCTGATCCAGCAAGGCTTCCTGCAACGGACGCCACGTGGCCGGATCGCAACCCCAGCGGCCTATACCCATTTTGGTGTGACTGCGCCGCAGACCGGCCCCAATGGCGACTTGTGGGGCGGGCAGTAAGTCTGTGCCCGACGTCCGCATTCGCGCCATCTTTCAATACGAACACGATGCAAATCTGGGTTGATGCCGACGCTTGTCCAAATGTGATCAAAGACGTCTTGTTCCGCGTCGCTGACCGTCTGGAAGTGCAAGTGACACTGGTCGCCAATAAATTGCTACGCACGCCGCCTTCGCGTTTCATCAAGGCGATACAGGTACCGGCCGGTTTTGATGTGGCGGACAATGAAATCGTGCGCCTGGTGCAAGAGGGGGACCTGGTGATTACCGGCGACATTCCATTGGCCGCGGACGTACTGGAAAAAGGCGGTTACCCGCTGAATCCGCGTGGCGAGTTTTATACCAAAGACAATATCCAGCAATATCTAACGATGCGCAGCTTCATGGATGATCTGCGCAGCAGCGGCGTCGATACGGGCGGGCCATCCGCTTTCAGCCAAGGTGATATCCGGGCTTTTGCAAATCAGCTAGATCGTTTCATGGCGCGGCAGCGCAAGCAGCCCTGAAGCCCATCCTGCAATGTTGCGGGGCTCATTAGTTAGATGACATCTCCGCATTAAAAAATTTCATCTGATACGGTCGTTCTGGGACAATTTGCTTCTTTGCAGGGCGCCGGCCTTGTGTGAGAATGTTGCATCGCAAATAAGGCTTTATTTCCTTTATTCAACTTCTCTGCGCGAGCTAGCCATGTTGATGTCTACCCAAGCCAAACGATACGCGCACCAGTTGCTGGCCGCACGAGCGGACTCCCAACAGATGCCTTGACTGACCAAAGACGACAAACTGACGATTG